>JBQTHC010000051.1:0-25637 GCA_052390255.1 Microthrixaceae bacterium | reverse complement strand
TCGGTCGCTGGCGCGACCTTCCGGCGATCTACACAGCGACCACCACCGCGCTCGCGAGCGTCGAGGGCACGGTGGCCGCGTCGGCCCACCAGTCGCACAGCTACACCGACGGCGGCTGCCTGTACTTCACGTTCGCGGCGAAGGTCGACGCCGGGGACCGGGACCGCTACTACCGCGCCGCATGGGACGCGGGGACGCGTGCGGTGCTTGCCGCGGGCGGCGCGCTGTCGCACCACCACGGCGTGGGGCTCAACCGGAGCCGGTTCGTGGCCGACGCGCTCGGTGGTGGCTTCGACGTGCTCGCCGCGCTCAAGACCGCACTCGACCCGCGTGGGATCCTCAACCCCGGCAAGCTCGGCCTCACCTCCCCCTTCGGTGCCACCGGGTACTGATAGGAAGCGTCCATGACCATCCTCGTCATCGACGTCGGCACGAGCGGGCTGCGCGCCGCGGCGGTCGAAGCCGACGCGAGCATCGCGTTCGAGGTGCACCGTCCGCTCCTGCCCTCCTCGCCGGAGGCGGGCCTCGTCGAGTTCGACGCCGCGCTCATGGCAGCCACCGCGCTCGAGCTCGCCCGCGCGGTGATCTCGACGGTGGGCGCCGTCGAGGCGGTGGGGATCACGAACCAGCGCGCGTCCACGATCGTGTGGGACCGCGCCACTGGTGAGCCGGTGGGGCCCGGCATCGGCTGGCAGGACCTGCGGACGGTGGGCACGTGCCTCGTGCTCCAAGCCGACGGGATCCACCTCGCACCCAACGCCTCCGCCACGAAGATCGGCTACCTGCTCGACCTCGCCGACCCGGACCGCGCCCGCGACCTCTGCGTCGGCACCGTCGACACCTGGATCGCCTGGCACCTCTCCGAGGGCGGGGTCCACGTCACCGATCTGTCGAACGCCGCGGTCACGGGGCTGATGACCGGTGACGCCTCCGGCTGGCACGACAAGATCCTCAGCGCGCTGCGCATCCCTGAAGGCGCGCTCGCGCAGGTGGTGGACACGTCAGGAGTCGTGGGCAGCGCGACCGCGCTCGATGGCGCCCCACCGATCGCAGCGCTCGTGGGCGACCAGCAGTCGAGCCTCGTCGGTCAAGGCTGCGTGGCTCCGGGCATGGCGAAGATCACCTTCGGAACGGGCGGGATGCTCGACCTGCACCTCGGTCCGGAGCGACCGCGCTTCGAACGCCAGGGCGACGGCGGGTGCTTCCCGATCGTGGCGTGGCGCCGCGACGGGGTGACCGCGTGGGGCCTCGAGGCGATCATGCTCTCCGCGGGAACGAACGTGGAGTGGTTGCGCGACGACCTCGGCATCATCGAGTCTGCCGCCGCGAGCCACGACGTCGCGAGCCGTTGCAACGACACCGAAGGCGTCGTCTACGTGCCCGCGCTCCTCGGTCTCGGCACGCCGCACTGGGACTACGGGGCGCGGGGCACGCTGCTCGGCCTCACCCGCGGGAGCGAGCGGCCGCACATCGTGCGGGCCGTGCTCGAAGGCGTGGCGCAGCGCGGCATGGACCTCGTCGAGGCCGCCGAGGCCGACTCCGGGATCGCGAGCCCGACCCTCCGCGTCGACGGCGGCATGAGCGACAACCCGACGTTCCTCCAAGCGCTGGCCGACGCGACACAGCGGCCCGTGGAGGTGTCGCCGGTGCGAGAGGCCACGACGCTCGGTGCCGCGTTCCTCGCGGGCCTCGCCGTGGGCACCTGGCACGGATGGGACGACATCGCCGCTGCGTGGCGGCCGCGGCTCACCGTCGAGCCGGTGAGGGCGCTCGACCGCGACCGCTGGCGCGACGCGATCTCACGAGCCTCCGCGTGGTTCCCGGAGCTGAGCTCGCTCAAGTTCTGACCGTCGGCCGAGGGGCGCGCGACAGAGGGCCGCTGCCGCGCGCCGTCACACCCGCTCGCGGCGGCTACCCGACGCGGGCGTCGAGCGCGACCGCCAGCAGATCGGCCGCGACCTGCGCGGCCGCCGCCGTCCAGTGCGTGCCATCGAGGTAGTAGGCGGTGTTCGACACGTCCGACAGCCGCGGGTCACCGGCGAGGTCGACGACCGCATCGAAGGCGTGAGACGCGTCGGCAAGCACGAGCGCATTGCCAGCTCTTCGGTTGTCCTCCGCCTCACCGACGATCTTGGACGATGGGGTCGTGGTCGTCTGGATCACGTAGTCCACCCCCGCGGCGCGCGCGTTCACCGCCCAGGACACCATGTCGGCGTAGACCTGCTCGCCCGTGCGGAAGAAGCGGTAGTCGGTCGTGCCACCGATGCCGATGGCGATCGTGACCTGTGCGACGGTCGGGAACGTGCCGATGCGATCCGCGACCGTGGGGGCCAGCTGCATCCACGAGTAGCCATCGATCCACACCTCGCTCGTGGGGATGTCGCGTCCAGCCATCAGCTTCGATGGCGCGCTGTCGACGCCGCGAGGCCGACCGTTGAGCGACTGCCCGTCGAAGATGACGCTGAACGTGATCGGGTCGACGGGTCGAGGCGGGAGCGTCGTGACGGTGGTGACGGTTGGGGGAACGGTCGTCACGACCGGGGGGCTTGTCGCTGGAAGTGCACGCGGCGCGACGGGGCGTTGAGCCGGCGCGCGGGCCGGCGATGACGCCACGGTCGTCGTCGATGGGACGGCGGTGGTGGAGGTGGTCGTCGTCGCCAGGGGGGCGCTCTGCGTGCTGGTGGTCCTCGGCGCGACAGGCTGCACCTCAGGGGCGAGCGGCCGTCCGCCGTACGTCGCCACGAGGCTCGCGGTCAGCGCGAGAGCACCGAGGAGCAGCAGGTACCTCCACTGCGGGCCGCGCGCGTCGTTGTGTGCTCGAGTGCGGTGCGTTCGCGCCACCGTTCGAGGCTACGGCACTCGCCTTTGGAGAAGAGCCCGCTGCACGCGTGGCCCTACACTTGGGTCGACGGTGAGCTGGCCTGGTGGCCGCGGCGTGGCTCGACCACGTCGAGGAAGGTCGGGGCTCCGCAGGGCAGGGTGCTGGCGAGAGCCAGGACGGGGTGACCTGTCGGTTAGGGCAACAGAGAGCAGACCGCCGATGGCCTTCGGGCACAGGCAAGGGTGAAACGGTGCGGTAAGAGCGCACCAGCGTCGGGGGTGACCCCGGCGGCTCGGCAACCCCCACTCGGAGCAAGGTCAAGCGTGGGACGACCGGCCCGGTCGATGTCCCCAGGTAGACCGCACAGATGGATGGCCACCCACCCGGCGAGCGCAAGCGAACCGGGCAGACAGAACCCCGCCTACAAGCCAGCTCACCGTCACCACACCTCAGGGCTTGGCCACGGGTGTGGTCGCTTCATCACTCGCCGTGGGGCGGCAGCCGCGGGTCGCCGTGCTCGTGGAGCGCCTTCAGCTGCATGAGCGCGGCGTCGAGCTCCGCGCTCTGCTCCTCGTTGTGCCGCTCGAGACGGCGTCGATACACCCAGCTCTCGATCTCCAGGCAGCGGCGCCGGCCGGCGTTCGAGACGGCGATGAGCACCTCGTTGAGCGTGAACGGCTTGACGATGTAGCCGTAGGCCCCGCTGTCGAGCGCCAGCTCCGCGATCTCGGGATCGTCCACGCCCGTGACCATCACCACCGCGAGGAACGGGTAGAGATCGAGGCTTCGCTCCACGAGCTCGAGGCCCGAACCATCCGGCATGAGCACGTCAACCATCGCGATCGCGAAGTCCCGCTCTTCGAGGCGGAGCCGAGCTTCCTCGGCCCCGTAGGCCGGAGTGCAGCGATAGCCCTCGCTGCTGAGCATCGACGACAGCAGCGCGACGGTGCTCGGATCGTCGTCGACGATCAGCGCGGCGTCGGTCTCACCGAACAGCGGCGGCATCTCCCCGGGACGGAACGGCAGCTCGAGCCGCCACTCGCGTCCGCTTCCCCGTGGCAGTCGATCCACGCGGCACAGCCTACGCCGTTGCGCACTACGTCACCCTTGTGTCGTTTGCAGCATTTGGGCGCGACCGCGCCGCGGACTGACAGACTCCGCCACGATGCCGGAACGACTCGACGCCGACGTCTGCGTGGTCGGCGCGGGATACGCGGGGCTCACCGCGGCGCTGCGCCTGCAGCAGGCCGGCATGGCGGTGGTGGTGCTCGAGGCGCGCGACCGCGTGGGCGGGCGCATCTGGACCGCGGAGCTCGCGGACGGCACACCGGTCGACCGCGGCGGCGCGTGGCTGGCCCCGAAGCACGACGTGATGCTCGGACTCGCGAACGAGTTCGGCATCGACACGTACAAGGCGCACGTGTCGGGCGCGCACGTGCTCGTCGACGGCAACCGGCTGCGGACCTAC
The DNA here is from genome assembly GCA_052390255.1 of Microthrixaceae bacterium. Classification (GTDB taxonomy): domain Bacteria; phylum Actinomycetota; class Acidimicrobiia; order Acidimicrobiales; family VFJN01; genus VFJN01. The sequence goes on along the minus strand of JBQTHC010000051.1, from coordinate 21,348 downwards.
ACGGGCTTGATCCCGAAGATCAGTCCGCTCGCCGTGCTGGCCATCGCTCGCGCGCAGCATCGGATCGATCGCCTTGCGAAGAAGCTGCCGCTCGATGCTCCCTGGACGGCACCGCAGGCGGCAGCGTGGGACCAGCAGAGCGTCGGACAGCTGCTCGCCACGTCGGGCATCCGGAACTCGATCGGACACGCACTGTTCGAGATGGCAGTCGCCGGCCTCTTCGCGGCGGACGACTTCCACGATGTCTCGCTGCTCCACCTGCTGATGCTCGTCAGAGGCCACGGGAGCCTCAACACCCTCTTCTCGATCGAGAACGGGTCGCAGGAGAACCTGGTCGACGGTGGCGCCGGGTCGATCGCCCGCCGGATGGCAGACGCACTGGGTGACTCCGTCCACCTCGGGACACCGGTGCGAGCGATCCGCCAGGCCGACGACGCCGTGACCGTCACCAGCGATCTCCTCACGATCCGCGCCGGCCGGGCAGTCGTCGCGACGCCGCCGGCGCTCACCCTCGAGATCGACTTCGATCCAGCGCTCGCGGCCGATCGCCAGGAGCTGTACCGCGCGGCGGTGGGGGGCACCGAGACCAAGACGCTCGTGGCGTACGACGAGCCGTTCTGGAGGTCTGACGGCTTCAGCGGCCAGACGGCTTCGCCGACCTCGGCCGCGGAGGTCACGATCGATGCCTCTCCGCGAAGCGGATCGCCCGGTGTGCTCGCGTGCTTCACGTTCGGTCAGAGCGCGCGGCGCGAAGGGTTGAAGAGTCCGAGCGAGCGGCGTGCAGCGTTGCTCGACGAGCTCGTGCATCGGCTCGGGCCAAAGGCCGCGACACCAGCGGACGTCGTCGAGACCGCGTGGATCGACGAGCCGTGGACGCGCGGCTGCTCGTTCGCCCACCTTCCGATGGGGATGATCACCGCGCACGGCCACCTGCTCCAGGCGCCGTTCGGTCGGGTTCACTGGGCCGGCACGGAGACCTCGATCGTCTCGCACGGCGCGATGGACGGCGCGGCGCGATCCGGCGAACGAGTGGCCGCAGAGATCGCTGCACTCGGCTGATCAGCCCAACCGCGACGCCGGAGCGTCGACAGTGCTGCGGGTGTAGGTTCCCGCGCGCCCGGACCGCCGAGGAAAGGTGGGGTCGATGCCGAAGTACCTGCTGAAGGTCAACTACACACTCGACGGCGTGCGAGGTGTCCTCGCCCAAGGGGGATCGGCCCGCCGCCGCGCCGCGGAAGCGGCCACGAACAGTGCGGGCGGCACGCTCGAGTCGTTCTACTTCGCGTTCGGCGGCACAGACGTGTACGTGATCGCCGATCTCCCGGACAACCGCGCGGCGGCTGCGGTGGCGATGACGGTCACCGCGGGCGGTGGTGCGGCCGTTGAGACCACCGTCCTGCTCACCACCGAAGAGATCGACGCGGCGAGCGAGACCAAGGTCGGCTACACGCCGCCTGGCTCCTGACGCAGCACTCGCCACCGAGGCTGGCGGGACGCGACACGGTCCCCTCGACGGGGGGACCGCAAGGGGACCGTGTAGGAAGTCGACACCACCATCGGGCAGTGGCATCGGGCTTCTGTTGCGTGGCCACACCGCCGTTCACGGGGAGACACACAGGTCATCGACCGCCCCCGCCGAGGACTTGAGCGCGGATCGGCCAGGAGCCGAGCCGTCAGGCGAGGCGAGGCGAGGCGAAGCGAAGCACCGTGCCACCAGAAGCACAGTGCCACCATTCGGGCACGAAGAAGTCCAGCGACCTCCCTACCCGCGCATCTCCCACGTGCCGTCCACGTGGGCCGTCACGTTGTAGCTGCGCAACGTCGGGGTCGGTCCTGCGGTGGCGATCTCGGTGATCGACGCCGGCGCGCAGTACATCCGCCAGACCGTTTCGTCGGGTACGCCGAGCGCCCACGCGGTCACTGCCTTGATCGGCGAGACGTGCGTGACGACCACCACCGTGCGCGTGAGAGCCTCCTCGACGAGGTCGTCCGCCGCCGACCGCACCCGCGCGGCCACCGCGGCGAGAGACTCCGCGTCCTCACCGAGCGTGAACTCGGGGTCGCTTCGCCAGGCCTGCCAGGTGGCGGCGGGAACGTCCGCGAGCGGCGTGCCGTCGAAGCTTCCGTAGTCGATCTCGATCCACCGCTCGTCGATCTCGACGGGACGGCCGATCGCGGCAGCGGTCTCTCGCGCTCGACGCATCGGGCTCGCCACCACGCGGTCGGCCGCCGCGAGCACCCTGCCGAGCGCGGCAGCCTGCCGCTGGCCGACATCGTCGAGGCCAGGATCGAGGCGGCGGCCGAGCAGGAGGCCGGACGCGTTGGCCTCGGTGCGCCCATGGCGCACGACGATCAGCACGGTGCGGCAGTCTGTGAACCGTGGCGTCCGCATTGCGGAGGTGAGGGTTCACAGACGTTGGTTGTCATGGGTGGAGGTCCCGCCCGACACGGCCGGTCTGGAGGAACAGCCGTCGACGGTCGGGCTCGTGCAGGCGGAACCGCTGGAAGCCCCAGTAGCAGGCCGCGGCACCGAAGACCTCGAGCACCACGTCGAAGCCGCCACGCCCGAGCTCCGGCAACCGTGACGTCGACCACGACGACCCGAGGAAGGGCCACCAGAACGCGTGCGCGTCGGCCCAGGCGCCGTCGAGCACGAGGTGCATCAGCACGCCGATCGGCAGGCCGAGCAGCCTGCGCTGCACGACGCGCTGCCCGCGCGCCGCGAGCATCACCACCGCGAGCAGCACCGCGGCCCCGGTCATGCTGTGGAAGAGCCGCGGGTGACCGAAGGGCACCTCGACGAGCGGCACCAGCGCACCGACGGCCACGACCCGGTAGTCCGCCGCGGGACTGCGGAACACCGACCACACGATCAGGATCGACGGGCCGACGAACCAGAGCAGCACGGCCGCCTACCGCGCGAGGAGGCGTCCGCACTCCTCGCAGTGCACCGGCGCCTCCGGAGGAAGCTTCTTGATGCGGTCGAGCTCCACGGCGGACAGACCGAGGTGACAACCGCCGCACGAACCACCGACGAGGCGCGCGATCGCGATCCCACCGGCGTGCGAGCGCAGCTGCGTGTACTCGGCGAGCAGCTCGGGCTCCACGTCGGCGAGCAAGCCGTCACGCTCGGCTTGCACGACGCCGAGCTCGGCCTCGATCGCAAGCTCCTCCTCCGCGATCTGCGCGCGGAGCGCGGCGGCCTGCTCGTCGAGCGCCGCGCGATCGGCCCCGAGCGCGGCGAGCTCCGCTTCGTGCGGTTCGATCTGCTCCATGAGCTCGAGCTCTTGATCCTCGAGCTGGCCCACGCGACGCCGGAGCGCGGCAATCTCGTCTTGGAGCGTCTGCAGCTCGCGCGGGTTGCCGATGGTGCCGCTGTAGAGAAGCTTGTCGTGCTGCTCGGCCTTGTCGGTGAGCGAGGCGATCTCGTCCTCGAGCCGCTGCTGTGACCGGACCAGCTCGTGGCGCGTCGTCTCCACCTCCTCGGCGCGCTGCTCCAGCCGAGCCAGCCGCTCCATGGCGCCTGCCAGCTCCGCGCGGGCGGGCAGGGTCTTGTGCCGGTGGGTGAGCTGGTCCGCGTGGGTGTCGTGCTCCTGCACGGCCAGGAGCGCGTCCCAGCGGCTCATCGTTGCCTCATGCCCCGCATCCTCGCGCGTCGCGCCACGGCGGCTTGCCGCCACGACTCACGGCGGCGCACTGGTGGTCGAGGACTCCGGCACCGTGGTGGACCCGTCGGTGGTGGTCGAGGACTCCGAGGTGGTCGGCGAGCCGGTCGTCGAGGTGGCCTTGCCGGTCGTGGTCGATGTCGTGCGGGGCGCGCCGCTGCCGCCACTGCTGTCGACCGTGCGCTCGAGGCGCAGGTAACGACCCGGCCGCGTCTTGGGGGGATCGTCGAACGCACGGTCTGGGAGCCCCTCGTGCCAGGCCCGCATGTAGCGACCCCAGATCTCCGCCGGATAGGAGCCGCCCGTGATCCCCGCGCCGCGGATGCGCACCTCGAAGTTGTCGGCGGTCGAGCCGATCCACACCGCCGTCGACAGGTACGGCGTGAACCCCACGAACCAGCCGTTGCCGCTGTTCTGCGCCGTGCCGGTCTTTCCGGCCGCATGCTGGCCCGGGATGCGCGCCCGCGCGCCCGTCCCGCCCTGCACGTTCCTCGCGAGCACGTCGGCGGCGAGGTGCGCGCTCTCGGGCGACTCAGCACGCCGAGGGTTGGCCTGGTGCTGGAAGAGCACCAGGCCGTCTCGATCCTCCACGCGGTCGACGTAGTACGGCGGGTTGAAGACGCCGTCGTTCGCGATCGACGCGAACGCGGCGGCCATGTCGAGGGGGTACACCTCCTGCGTGCCGAGGGGCATCGACACCACCGGGACCAGCGGCGTGGTGATGCCCATCTTGCGGGCCTGCTCAGCCACCTTTCGCGTGCCGACGATCTGACCGAGCCGCACGTACGCACAGTTGGAGGAGCGCAGCGTCTGCTGGAGGATCGTGCCGCCACCGCCACCGCTGTTGCCGAAGTTCTCGACCCGGTAGGGATCGGGCACCAACCCGCGGATCCCCGTGAACGAGCACGGTCCCCCGCCGTTCACGCTGTCGTTCGGGACGTACCCGTTCTCGAGGAGGGCGAGCAGCACGAACACCTTGAAGGTGGACCCGCCGGAGCGCAGCCCCTGGGTCGTGACGTTGAACTGGTTGTCCGCGAACCCTGCCCCGCCGACCATCGCCCGGATGGCGCCCGAGCGCGGCTCCACCGACACCACCGCGCCCGTGGCGACGCGCGCGGCACCCGTGTCGGGGTTCGGGGCGATCGGCACGATCGCCGTCGGCGTGCCGGGAGGCGCCACCTCGCGCAGCACGTCGTCGCGCGCGGTGGTGGCGAGGCGCTGGGCACGAGGATCGAGCGTGGTGTGGATCCGCAATCCGCCTCGGAACACGGCGTAGTAGCGCTCATCGGCCGTGTCACCGAGTCGCGGGTCTCGCAGCAGCTGCTGCTTCACCTCCTCGACGAAGTACGAGTCGGCCTGCGGCAGCACCTGACGAACCTCCGTGGGCAGCTCGGCGCCCTCGAGGAACGCGACCTGCTCTGCGTCCAGCCGGCCGAAGGTCTGCAGGCGCCGAAGTGCGAGGTTGCGCCGCTCCCTCGACGCCTCAGGATGCCGCAGGGGGTCGAAGGCGGACGGGTTCGCGATCATCCCGGCGAGGAACGCGGCCTGCGCGACATCGAGCGCTCCGACGGACGTGCCGAAGTAGGTCTCGGCGCCCGCCTGCACGCCGTAGGCGCCGTTGCCGAAGTACACCGTGTTCAGGTAGCGCTCGAGGATCTGGTCCTTGGTCATCTCCTCCTCGAGACGCCGCGCCAGGATCGCCTCTCTCGCCTTGCGGTCGATCGTCTGCGCCGAGCCGACGATCTCGTTCTTGACCAGCTGCTGAGTGATCGTGGAGCCACCCTGCACCGTCGCGCCGGAGTCGACGTTGGTGATGAGGGCGCGCAGGGTCGCGCGCAGGTTGATGCCACGGTGGCGGAAGAAGTCGACGTCCTCCACCGCGAGCACCGCGTCGACGACGTCCGCAGGGATCGAAGCCAGCGGCACCGGCTGACGGTCGACATCGGCGCGCAGGGTGGCCAGCAGCGAGCCGTCGGCCGCGTACACGTAGGAGCGCTGGTCCAGCGGGCCGAGGTCGATGACCGACTGGGTGGAGCTCCCTGCGCCGTGCAGCGCCACGGCCGCCGGCGTCAGCGCGGCGCCCGCGACCGCCAGTCCGAGGCCCGAGACGACCACGATGCGAAGGAGGCGGAGGAGTGGGCGCACGGTGCGAGGGGATGGCGCGAGGTGTGGCCGCGCCGATGCGATCGTACCGCCGCGCCGCGCGGGCCCCGGGTCAGCCCAGCGCCAGTCGCAGGGCCGCCGGAAGGGGCTCGCTGTGCACGATCGACAGGTCCTGCACCGCGCGGGTGAGGGCGATGTAGAGGAGCCGGCCTCCAGCCTCCTCCTCGCGCAGGAACCCCGCCGGCTCCACCACCACGACCGCGTCGAACTCGAGTCCCTTCGCCTCGGGAGGTGCGAGCACCGTGACGACGCCGCGCAGCCCACCGCGCGCCGCATCACCGAAGTCGACCCCCGCCCGACGCAAGGCCACCTCGACGCTGTCGAGCAGGGAGCGTGGCGCGATCACTCCGACCGAGCTCCAGGCAGCCGCGTGCGCCTCCACCACGATGCGCACGTCCTCCGGCAGTCCCGCGCGATCGACCGCGCGCGCCGTCGGTGCCGCGCCGTCGAGGCGCACCGAGCGCGCCGGGCGCACGCCGGGCGCCACGGACGGGAGCAGGGCGTTGGCCACGTCGAGGATCGGCTTGGGCACGCGATAGCCGAGCTCGAGCTCCTCGATGCGAGCGGTCGGCGGGGCTCCGAGGTGGACGACGGCCTCCTCCCAGCTCGATTGTGCGCCCGGTGCCGTTGCCTGCGCGAGGTCGCCGAGGACCGTCATCGAGCGCGACGGACAGCGCCGCGCAAGCGCGCGCAGCTCCATCGCGGACAGGTCCTGCGCCTCGTCCACCACCACGTGCCCGTAGGTGCGCGCCACTCCGTTGAGCAATGCCTCCGCCTCGTCGAGCAGGACCAGCTCGGCGAGGGTCCACGGCTCGTCGTCGACGCGGCGCGCGCCGGGACGCCGGAGCAGCTCACGCTCGGCGTCCTCGAGGAGACCGTCAGAGGCGCCGACCAGCGCGGTGCGGTTGGTCAGCAGGCGCTTCACGAGAACCGGCGCCGAGACCGACGGCCAGATCCGGGCGACGGCCGCGTTGAGGTCGCTGTTCGAGCGCATCGCCGACTCGAACACGTCGGCGCCAGCGGCGCCCTCGCCGCGGGCGGCAGTGTGCGCGAGCCACGCCGCGCGGCGAAGGCGCGTGCGCAGCGCGCCGCGTCCCACAGCGACCACCGTGAGGCGCCCCGCGATCGCCTCGACCGCGCGCCGCACCTCGTCTGCATCCCGCCGAAGGCGCCCCCACGGCGTAGTCACCTCGAGATCATCGACCGGGGGTCTGAGGTGCGCGTACATGCCGCGCCGCAGCACCTCGGCCAGGCGTGCGTCGCCCTTGAGCCGCGCCGCCGCGGCGGTGTCGGTCGCGCGCACGCGCCCGCCCATGAGCCGCTCGATCGTGGTCTGGCGAGTCGCGGCTTCACCAAGCGAGGGCAGCACCCGCGCGATGTACTGCAGGAACAGCGGGTTGGGCCCGACCACCAGCACGCCTTCCCGGTCGAGCCGCGTGCGGTGCTCGAAGAGCAGGAAGGCCGCGCGATGCAGGCCCACCGCCGTCTTTCCGGTACCGGGCCCGCCCTGGACCACGAGGCAGCGCTCGAGCTCCGCCCGGATGACGACGTCCTGCTCCGCAGCGATGGTGGCGACGATGTCGCGCATCTCGCCGGTGCGGGAGCGCTCGAGCTCCACGAGCAATGGGTCCGGGATCCCGCCGTGGTGCGCCGCGTCGACGCTGTCCGCGTCGCCGAAGACCTCGTCGACGAGGTCGTCGACCTGCCGCTTCGACATGATGAAGCGCCGTCGCCGAGCAAGATCCATCGGGTCAGCAGCCGTCGCGCGGTAGAAGGGCGTGGACACTGGAGCGCGCCAGTCGACCACCACCGGGTCGCCGAGCTCGTCCTCGACGTGCCGGCGTCCGACGTACCAGCGCTCGCCGCGGTCTGCGTCGAGCCGCCCGAACGCGAGCCCGTCGACGTCGGTGTCGAGGCTTCGGAGGCGGTGCTCGAGGGTCGCACGCGCGATCTCGGAGTCCACTGCCTGCGCTGCCGTGTCCGTGATCATCACCGCGGCCTTCGCTCGCGATCGCATGCGGGCAAGGTGCTCGTACGCGCGGTCTAGGTAGGCCTGCTCTTCTGAGACCTCGGGATGTCGTGCCACCGCACCGCTCCGTGAGACGCGCGCCAACACCCCTGTCGAAGCTCGACGGGGGTGCGAAGGGCTGCAGAACCTACCGGATCGGCCGATAGCGTGCCCGCTCATGGCACATCCTCGGCAGTTCCGGTTCGGCATCCAGCTAAGCAGCGCACCCGACGGCGACGCGTGGGCGGCGCTCGCCCGCAAGGCAGAGGACCTGGGGTACTCCACCCTGTTCCTGCCCGACCACTTCGGTGACCAGCTGGCCCCGCTTCCCGCGATGATGGCCGCCGCCGACGCCACCACCGAGCTGCGGGTCGGAGCGCTCGTCTTCGACAACGACTACAAGCACCCCGTGGTCCTGGCCAAGGAGCTCGCCACGATCGACGTCCTCTCGGGCGGCCGCGTCGAGGTCGGCCTCGGCGCCGGCTGGATGAGGACCGACTACGAGCAGTCCGGCATCGCGATGGATGAACCGGGCGTGCGCGTCTCCCGCATGGAGGAGGGCATCGAGGTCATCAAGGGCTGCTTCGGCGTGGGGCCGTTCAGCTTCTCCGGCAAGCACTACGTGATCGAGGGCTACGACGGCTTCCCGAAGCCGGTGCAGTCCCCTCCCCCGCTGCTGATCGGCGGCGGCGCGAAGCGAGTCCTGTCGATCGCCGCCCGCGAGGCGCAGATCGTGGGCATCAACCCGTCGATCCACAGCGGTCAGGTCGACGCCGCCGCGGCGCAGAACGGCGCGGCGGATGAGACCGACAAGAAGCTCGCCTGGGTCCGCGAGGCTGCGGGTGATCGCTACGACGACCTCGAGATCAACCTGCTGCAGTTCGCCGGCATCATCACCGACGACCGCACCGGCACCGCCGAGATGATGGCGCCGCTGTTCGGACTCCCGCCGGAAGAGGTCGAGACCTACCCGCACGTGTGCATCGGCTCGGTCGAGCAGATCTGCGACGACCTGCGCGCTCGCCGCGAGCGGTGGGACGCCTCCTACGTGGTGTTCCAAGGCGACACGATGGATGCGATGGCGCCGGTGGTCGCCGCCCTTCGCGGCACCTGAGCAGCACCTGCGGCATGCACGTCGTCGCCTGGCTGGCTCGGCACGCGGGGGGTTAGCGTCCCGCGTACCGCCGTCGTGGTCACGGCGACACGGGAGGAGCCCTGATGAGCGTCGTCTCCGTCCACATCGCCGACGTCGGCCTGCCGAGGTCGCTCGGCTTGCTCCGGCACCCGCGCCCGGCATCGATCCCGGGACTCGTCCATGCCAATGCGGGCGTGGCTGCCACGTTCGGCACCGCTCCGGCACGTCCTTCGCCTGGGCGCGTCGGCCTCCTCGCGTTCTGGCAGGACGAGACCGCCCTCGAGCAGTTCGAGGCGACACATCCGCTCGCCGCCGCGCTCGGTGGCGGGCTGGTCGTGCACGGTCGGCCGCTGCGCGTCCACGGCGCGTGGCCCGGCATCGGAGACGACGTGCCGAAGCAGCGCAGCGTCGAACATGACGGCCCGGTGCTCGTGCTCACGCTGGCCAAGACGAAGGTCACGCGGTTCGTCCCGTTCTTCCGTGCGAGCCAGCCAGCGGAGAAGGCTGTGAGGAACGCGCCAGGCAACCTGTTCTCGAGTGCGGTCCTGCGTCCGCCGTTCATCTCGTCGGTGTCGTTGTGGGAGAGCAGCGAGGCGGCGATGGACTATGCCTACAGCGGTCAGCAGGCCGGACACCCCGAGGCCATCGCCGCTGGCCGCGCCAAGCCGTTCCACCACCAGCAGGCGTTCATCCGCTTCGCCATCACCGAGCTCCGTGGCTCGCTCGCCGGACGCAACCCGCTGCCCCCCAACGCCGTGCGCGTCTGATCACACGACCGAGCCAAGCGACTAGTCCGGAGCAGGGGCTGTCAGGTTCTGTGCCGCGAAGTCCTGACCGTCCCCAGTCCGGGCTAGCACGGCGCCGCAACACAGCTTCCTGACGTCCGCCCTCCTTGCGGTCTATCTCAACGTGCCGAACTGGCAGTCCCAGCGCTCGACGACTTGAGCACAGGCGACCACCGCGTCAGCCGTCGAGTCGGCGAACCACAGGGCCGCTTGGGAGGTGTCGATGTTGAATCGCAGTGTCGACAGCCGCTCCCGACCACCGTCGAGCACGGCGACCGAACCGTCAGGACGGAGCGCCACCGCCGTTCCCGTCTCGTGAGACACGCTGACGAACTCGTCGCGGTTCACCAACTGCTCGACGTCACGCCAGCCGATGTCGGCGTTCCAGAAGGCGACCGGGTGATCGGTCCACAGCTCGAAGCCGGTGTCGGTGCAATACGGCAGGGCTGGGATCGACTCAATGTCGAAGGCTCCGTTGAGCAGCGGCTCCGTCTTGCTTTCCACCTCCGAGATCGCAAAGTGCTGTGGCACGACCTTCGTCGGGTCGAGCGCGTTCGCATCCTGAAATGCTCCGCCCTGAATCACGAGCAGCCGTCCATCGACGACGCACTCGCCTCCCTGCGCACGTGGCGCGACAAGTTCGACATCGCCCTCAACCCCGACCGAGTACAACTCCGCGTTGAACCCTGCGACCAGCAGTCGCTCACCAAGAAAGCCCAGTGGGACCAGACCGTCGGTGTCGCTGCCCGCCGACGTCGAACCATCCACGGTCACATCTGCAGCGATCGCACCGTCGCGCACGAAGTAGATGTGACCTCGGCAGCTGTTCGTGTCGCAGAGGTTGCCGAGGACGACCACGTCGCTTTCACCCCACCCGATGATTCCGACGAACTCGAGAACAGGGAGCTTGACCGCCTGGCCGTTCACCCCACGCTGGGTGATCCGATATGCGCGTGTGCCGAGGTTGTCGACGTCGACGATCCAGCCGCCGGTGGGCTGCGCGATGACTCCGGAGATCCCCGCAAGCGACGGCGTCACCGCCTCGTGAGTGCCCGGGCCAACCTTCACCGACAAGTCCGATGACGATGAACAACTCGTTGCCAATGTCGCCACGAGCGCGAGAAGCCACCGAGCTGGTGTGCGACCCCTTTGCGTCACAGCCGGCACCTTCCCCCATCCCCGTCGCCAGTTCCGGAGTGGAGCACGGGCGCCAGGGCTCCAGCAAGGGAATCAGATCGAGCAGCCCAAGTGCCTCTTGCGCGCGAACTACAAGGGTGTAATCTGGGGGCCTTCCCCTTCGGGACCAAGTGGCTGGTCCCCGTTCCTGTGCGAGATCGCGTGCTGGCCCGAAGGAGGACTGCGATGGCAGCTGTCGACGACACGCAGCCCGTCGCGGCGGCCGCACGCGCGCTCACGGCACTCGATGCCGATGCGCTGAGCGACGCGGAGCTGACCGACGTCGTGCTCGAGCTCCAGCACCTGCGTGCCCAGCTCGACGCCGTCGAGGCCGAGGTGCTGGCGCGCTGGGAGGCGGAGCGCTGCTGGCAGGTCGAGGGTGCCAAGACGGGAGCAGCCTGGCTGGCATGGAAGCAGCGGATCCCGATCACGGTTGCCCGCAAGCGCATCCGTCACGCCCGCGCCATGCGCACGCTGCCCGAGGTCGCGAGCGCATGGGCGGCCGGGGAGATCGACCGTGCGCACGTCTCCACCCTCCTCGGCGTCCGCACCACCCGCACCACGCAGGCCTTCGACCACGACCACACGCAGCTGCTGCACGCCGCGCGCACGACGAGCTTCGTCGAGTTCAAGCGCCGCTGCGATCGTTGGGAGCTGATGGTCGACCCCGACGGCGCGGAACAAGGGGCCGCCGATGAGCGTGCAGCGCGCGAGGTCTACCTGTCCCAGAGCTTCGGCGGCATGTGGTTCGGCCGCTCCACGCTCGACCCTCTCTCCGGTGCGATCGTCGACGAGACGCTGGCCGCCATCGTCAAGGAGCTCTTCACGGCCGACTGGGCCAAGGCGAAGGCGCGCCTCGGGCGCGATCCTCTGGCGACCGAGCTGGGTCGCTCCCCCGCGCAGCGTCGCGCCGACGCGCTCGTCGAGATGGCCACCCGTGCCCGCACCGCGCCCGCGGATGGCAGACGCCCGGCGCCCCTGTTCACCGTCGTCGTCGACTACGACACGCTCGCCGGGCCGGTCCTCGAGCTGTTCAACCGCACCGTCCTCACGCCCGGAACGGTGGCACCGTGGCTCAACGACGCCTACGTCGAGCGCGTCGTGTTCGACAGCCCCTCGCGGGTCATCGACGTCGGTGCGCAACGCCGGTTCTTCCGCGGGGCGCTGCGCCGCGCGATCGAAGTCCGCGACCGCACGTGCTTCCACCCATCCTGCGACGAGGTGCCGCTCTGGCCCGAGGTCGACCACATCGTCGAGCACGCCCGAGGCGGACCAACCACGCAATGGAACGGCCGCCTCGGCTGTCACCACCACAACCTCGACCGCGTCAACCACCCCGAACGCTACGAACCGCCAGGCGACCCACCGAGCCCCAGCATCGGCGACCCCCACGCCGGCCCCGACCCACCCGCTCTCTGATTGCGCCCGCCCGGCGCGTTCAAGCACCTCACCCGAGCCTCGGTGGCGGGGCTGGTCGACTGCCGCGGGCGGGGTACCTACGGGCGCTTGCGCCAGACCGATACGTGTGACGGGCTCTCGCCCGTGAATGGCGATCGGTCCCAGTCAGCCCACCTGTCCGCAAGCTCGAGGCCCGCCAACCTCGCCATCAGATCGAGCTCCGAGGGCCACACGTACCGCCACGGTGTCCGATCCTCGCGGACGCCCGAGCCGCCGGCGACGAAGTGGTGGGAGACGGCGTGCTGGGCGACGAGATCGTCGTAGCGGTCGTAGCCGACGTACCCCGGCGCGTGGGCGAACACGACCGCGTCGTGGCCCGGGACGAGGCGGCGCAGGTCGGGCACGACCATCTCGACCACGAAGAACCCCCCAGGCTCGAGGTGCGCGGCGGCGTTCGCGAAGCACGCGACCTGCCGGTCTTGGGTCTCGACGTTCCCGATGGTGTTGTAGAGGAGGTAGACGAGCCGGAAGGCGCCCTCGACCCGCGTTGTGGTCATGTCCCCGATCGTGACGGCGATGGCGTCACCCCCCGGCTTGGCCCGAAGCTGCGCCACCATGTCGGGCGACAGCTCGATGCCGCTGACCGGCACGCCACGCGCGGCGAGCGGCAAGGCGACTCGACCGGTGCCGACAGCCATCTCGAGCGCGGCGCCGGTGCCGGCCAGGCCGGCCAGAAGGTCGACGGTCGGTCCGAGCACCTCCGGCGATCCCATCGCTCCGAGCATCTCGTCGTAGCGGGCCGCGACCTCGCCGGCGAAGTGGTCGTCAGGCACGCAGGGAGGCTCGCATGCGGCAACGCGGTGAGCGAGCGAGTTGCTGCTTGCGGACTGCCTTCGTGTCCGTCCGGGTGGTCGCAGATGCCTTCCTCACGGACGGCGGCGCAATCGTCGCCTCGATCTCCCCGCCCCGCGTCTCGTCGTCCGGACGCTCCACTTGCCGATGGCGTCCTTGCGTGCGCGCGGGCTAGGACAGCTCAGGCAGGTGGGGGCAGGTGGAGGACCGTGCCCGCGATCGGGTCGCGGCGGGTGACGCAGTACCGGTGCCCTGAGGGGTCGCGCAGGACCGTCCAGAGCCACTCGCGGGTCTCCACCTCCGCGCCGGCGGCCACATGGTCGGCCACCACCTCATCGACTGCCTCGCCGGCGGCCACATCCAGGTGTCCCGTGGTCGGACCGTCGCCGTCGTCGAGGCGCTGGAACAGCAGTCGCATGGGCATCCCGTCAGGTCGGGCGACACTGGCGAACTCCGGCCGAACCGTCGATCGGGTGACCGGCCAACCGAGGAGCTGTGCCCAGAACTCCACCTCGACGTCGAAGTGCGCCGGGGCGATGTCGAGGCAGACCTGATCGAGTCGGCTGCGCACGCCGCTGGGCCCCGCGTGCGGCGTCGACGGCGTGGCCTCGCCGCCCCAGTCGACCGCGCACCACACGTACCCGCTGGGTGAGCGCAGGATGCTGACCGGAGCCTGGTCCACCTGGGTCGCGCCCAGGTCGAGCGCCTCGCGCACCATGCGAGCCTTGTCGTCGGTGTGCAGGTCCAGGTGGGTCCCGCCGGGCCCATCGTCGACCCGCTGCACTCGGAGGTGTGCGTCGCCCTCGGACGGCACCAGCGTGGCGAACTCCCCGTGCGCGCCGCGTGCCGACGAGCGGGTCGCGCCGGTGACGGTCTGCCAGAAGTCAGCCGCATCGTCGAAGGTCGCCGCGGGGCGGTCGATGAACATGGTCAGCCATCGGACGCTCACCGCGGCGAGGGTAGGCGTGACTCGGCCGAGCGCGCTCGCCACTAGGTTCGGCGGTCGTGGCCGACGACCCTCAGATTGCGCTCGCCTTCGCAGGAGTCGGGTGGATCGCCGCCGTCCACGGCTACGCGATCGACCAGGTCCCGGGCCTGCGCGTCACCAAGGTCGCCTCGCGTGATCCGGCCCGCGCGGCCGCCTCCGCGGGGCGACTTGGCGCGACGGTCTGCACCTACGAGGAGCTTCCCGCCGGCGCGGACGGGGTCATCGTGTGCACGCCGCCGGCGCTGCACGCGCGCCACACCCTCACCGCCGTGCGGGCGGGGGCTGCGGTCCTCGTGGAGAAGCCGCTGTGCACGACGTTGGCGGACGCTGACCGGCTGGTGGCCGCCGCCGAGGCCGGCGCCCGCATCGCCTACGCGGAGAACCTCGTCCACGCACCGATCGTGCGCATCGCGCTCGAGCACGCGGCCCAGCTCGGCCCGATCGACGTGCTGGAGGTGCGGGCGCTCCAGTCCCGTCCGACCTGGGGTGACTTCCTCACCGAGGCATGGGGCGGCGGGGTGCTCTTCGACCTCGGCGTGCACCCCCTTGCCGTCGCGCTGCTGCTTGCCGCTCCGGCTCGCCCGGTGGAGGTGCGCGCCACGCTGAGCGGTGCCGACGACCACCCGGTCGACGAGCACGCCGAGGTCCACGTGGCGTTCGACTCGGGTCTCGTGGCACGCATCGTCGCGAGCTGGCGCGGCGGGGAGGTGCCCGTGTGGGACGCACAGGCCTCGTCGCCGGACGGTGTGGTGCGCCTCGAGCTGCTGCCTGAGCTCCTCCTCGAGCGCAATGGCGCCCAGGTGCCGCTGCCGGCGATTCCCGAGGGCGTGGCACCACAGCTCGAACAGCTCGGGTACCTACCGCAGATCGAGTCCTTCGCCACCGACATCGCCCGACATCGATCTCCGGCACTGGATGCCGCGTTCGGTCGCAGCATCCTCGACGTCGTGTGCGGCGCCTACTCGTCGGCGGGGTCGCGAGGCGGCTGGGTCGAGCTCCCGTTCGGTGGTCCGCGGGATCGCACGCCCTTGGAGCTGTGGCGAGGCTCGCCCGGGTGACATCGAGGCAATCACGTGGTCGTGCCCATCCCGCGCCGTTAGGTTCGACGCCGTGACCCGTGGCGACGAGGATCGAGGGGTGCTTCGGCGCGGCGTGACGCTGCTCTGGAGCTCGGTGCGGGCCCAGCCGAAGCCCTTCGCCGTGTCGGTCTCTGGAGCGGCGCTGTTCGCGGTCATGGCCGTCGGCGGCACCGTCATGCTCGGTCGCGCCACCGACCACGTGCTCACGCCCGCGTTCCGCGGTGGGGTCGGGCGCGGCGCAGTGGCCGTCGGCGCCGCGTCGATCATCGCTGCCTCGCTGCTTCGCATGCTCGGCGTGGTCCTGCGGCGCTACTTCGGCCAGATGGCGCAGCGTCGCATGCAGATGCAGTGGTTCGAGCGCGTCACCGACCGCTACCTCGCCGTGCCGCTCCGGTGGTTCGAGTCGCACCCCGCCGGCGAGCTGCTTGCACACGCTGACGCCGACTGCGAGCGATCCACCATCGTCCTGCAGCCGCTCCCGTTCTCGCTCGGCGTGCTGGTGATCATCGCCGTGTCGATGGTGCAGCTCGCGCTCGTCGACCCGGCGATCATGCTGATCGGGCTCGCGCTGTTCCCGAGCCTTGCGCTCCTGAACCGCTACTACACCCAGCGCGTCGAGATCCCGGCCGCCCGTGCGCAGGCGCAGGTGGGTGAGGTCTCGTCGGTCGCGCACGAGAGCTTCGAGGGCGTGCTGGTCGTCAAGACCCTCGGGCTCGCGGATCGAGAGGTCGCCCGCCTCCACGCGGCCGCCGACGAGCTCCGCCGCGAGCGACTGGTGGTAGGACGGCTTCGGGCCGCGTTCGAGCCCGGCCTCGACGCGCTCCCGAACCTCGGGACCGTGGTGGTGCTCGGCGTCGGCGCCTGGCGGCTGTCCGCTGGCGCGGTGACGATCGGCGAGCTCGTGCAAGCGATGACCCTCTTCGGCATCCTCGCGTTCCCGTTCCGCATCGTCGGCTTCCTGCTCGAGGAGCTCCCCAGGGCCGTCGTCGCGAACGATCGCCTCCAACGCGTGCTCGCCGCGCCCTCGCGCCCCGCACCCGCACACCCAGTCGCGCTCCCCGACGAGCCCCTCGAGGTGGTGCTCGACGACGTGGGCTTCACCTACGCAGAAGACGCCGTGCTCGAGCGGGTCACTGCGCGGATCATGCCCGGGGAGACCGTGGCACTCGTGGGCTCCACAGGATCGGGGAAGTCGACGCTGTGCTCGCTGCTAGCGCACCTGCTCGACCCCGACGAGGGCGAGATCCGCCTCGCAGGGGTGCCGCTGCCACGTGCGGACCCTGAGGCGGTGCACGATCGGGTCGCGCTCGTCTTCCAGGAGACGTTCTTGTTCGCTGACACGGTCCGCGAGAACCTCACCATGGGTCGGGCGGTCGACGACCCGGCGATCATGCGGGTGCTCGAGGTGGCGCGCGCCCGCGCCTTCGTGGAGCGCATGCCGAACGGGCTCGACGAGGTGATCGGCGAGCGTGGTGTGACGCTGTCGGGTGGGCAGCGTCAGCGCATCGCGCTCGCGCGGGCCCTCCTGCGAGAACCTCGACTCCTGTTGCTCGACGACGCCACCTCCGCGGTCGATGCCCGCGTCGAGCGCGCCATCCTCGATCGCCTGCGCGGCTCGGTCGCCGCCACGACCGTGGTCGTCGCGCATCGGGTCTCGACGATTGCCCTCGCGGACCGTGTGCTGCTGCTCGACGGCGGCCACATCGCCGCGTCGGGGACGCACCGCGAGCTGCTGTCGGTGCCCGCGTACGCCGCGCTCGTGCGTGCATACGAACAGGACGCGGCGTGACCGAGCCCACTCGCCGCGACGGGCACAGTGCGACGATCGAGGTCCTCGCGGAAGCGGCTCCGCCAGGCAGTCACGATCACGAGCGCACGCACCGGGCCGCCACACCCGAGGAGACGGCACTGCAGGACGCCGGCGCGCTGTCGGTCCTGCGCCGCGGCCTCGCCGTGACCCCCGAGCTGCGACAGGGACTCCTGCTCACCGCCGTCCTCGCCGTCGCCACAGCGATCGGCAAGCTCGCGGTGCCGATCCTCATCCAGCAGATCCTCGACCGGGCCGTGCTCGGCAACGCCGGCTATCGGCCCGCGTTCGTCGCGGTTGCCTGCACGGGTGTGGGGCTCCTGATCCTCACGCTCTACGGCGTCAGCCGCGCCACCTTCCTCCGTCTGGTCCGCGCGGCGGAGGCGAGCCTCCTCGGGCTCCGCGTGCGCGCCTTCACCCACATCCACCGGCTCTCGATGGCGGAGCACGTCGATCACCGCCGAGGGGCACTGGTCTCCCGTGTCACGAGCGACATCGAGACCATGGCGCAGTTCACCGAGTGGGGAGCCGTCGCGTGGATCGTCGACACCGTCCTCATCGCCACCACGCTCGCCGTCATGGCCGTCTACTCCTGGCAGCTCACCCTCGTGGTGATCATGGTGTTCCTGCCGTTGCTGCCGATCCTGCGATCCCTCCAACGCCGGCAGCTCGCGGCGTACGACGACGTGCGGGCGCGCGTCGGCGACACGCTCTCCGAGGTGTCCGAGCTGGTCACGGGTGCGCCGGTCGTGCTCGCCTACGGACTCGAGAAGCGCACCAGGCGCCGGTTGGACCACGCGATCCATCGGCAGTACCGAGCGCAGATGCGCGCGGCGAAGTGGTTCTCGATCATGTTCCCGATCGCAGACCTCTTCGGTGCGCTCACCCTCGGCGCCATCGTCGCGGTCGGCGCGATCAACGGTCCTGCGTGGGGGCTCGAGCTCGGTGAGCTGGTGGCGTTCCTCTTCCTCGTCAACCTGCTCCTCATGCCGATCTCGGAGCTCAGCGAGATCCTCGACCAGACGCAGACGGCCATTGCAGGCTGGCGCAAGATCCTCGGCGTGCTCGCCACGCCCGTCGACGTCGTCGAACCGCCGCACGGGGTTGCGATCCCGGGCGGAGCGCTCAGCGTCGAGCTCCGAGGGGTCCGCTTCGCCTACCGGACCGGCGCCGAGGTGCTGCGCGGCATCGACCTGAACGTCGCTGCCGGGACGACGGTCGCGATCGTCGGCGAGACCGGATCGGGCAAGACGACCGTCGCTCGACTCCTGTGTCGACTCGCCGATCCCACCGCTGGCACGGTGCTCGTCGGCGGGATCGACCTGCGCGAGGTGGCGCCGGACTCCCGCCATGCTCGGATCCGGATGGTGCCGCAGGACGGCTTCCTGTTCGACACGACGCTCGCCGAGAACGTACGGGTTGGTCGCGCTGGTGCGACGGATCGGGAGGTGCAGGAGTCGTTCGAGGCACTCGGCCTCGCGTGGTGGGTCGACGAGCTGCCCGGGGGCCTGCTCGCTCCGGTCGGTGAGCGCGGCGGGAACCTCTCGGTCGGCGAGCGCCAGCTCGTTGCGCTCGCCCGCGCGCAGCTCGGCGCTCCGGGTCTGCTGATCCTCGACGAGGCCACGTCGTCCGTCGACCCCGAGACCGAGCAGGCGCTCACCGAAGCGCTCGATCGGTTGGCCGCGGGCCGCACCCTCGTGAGCATCGCCCACCGCCTGTCGACCGCGGAGCGAGCGGACCTGGTCGTCGTCGTCGACGCCGGCGAGATCGTCGAGGTCGGGCCGCACGCGACGCTCCTCGCGGCAGGCGGGGTGTATGCCCGCCTCTACGAGAGCTGGCTCGGCAACACGCGGGTCGAGGACCGCGACGACGGGGACGACGAAGCCCTCAGCATCCTCGTACCCTGACCGCATGGCCTCGATCGATGATGTGCGCCGGCTCGTGGCGCTCGACCACGGCTTGGCGCACCTCTCCACGCTCCGCGCCGATGGGAGCGTGCACGCCACCGTCGTCAACGCTGGGGTCATCGACCACCCGGTGTCCGGCGCCCCCACGGTCGCCTTCGTCTGCCGGCCGGGCACCTCGAAGCTCGCCAACCTCCGCGCGCGCCCCGCAGCCACCGCGTCGTGGCGCGCGGGGTGGGCGTGGGCCACGGTGGAAGGCGCCGTGGAGATCGTCGGACCCGACGACGCGCTCGACGGCGTGTCGTCCGAAGACATCGCAGGGCTCTTGCGGCGCATCTACGTCGCCGCTGGCGGCGAGGAGCACCAGGACTGGCCCGACTACGACCGCGTGATGGCCACCGAGCGGCGCGTCGCTGTGCTGGTCACCCCGCGACGCATCTACGTCAACCCGTAGCGGTTGCCGCGAGGCGTGCCCGCACCCACTCGGGCACCTCAGCCCGCAGCCGGTCGCCGGCCTCGGTGAGCAGATGGCCCGCGCCGGTGCAGACGATCACCTCGGACTCACCGCCGGCGAGGTGGCACACCACTTCGCTGGCCATCGGCGGCAGGAGCTCGTCGCGATCGCCGTGATAGGCGCGCAGCGGCGCGGACAG
The DNA here is from genome assembly GCA_052390255.1 of Microthrixaceae bacterium. Taxonomy (GTDB): domain Bacteria; phylum Actinomycetota; class Acidimicrobiia; order Acidimicrobiales; family VFJN01; genus VFJN01. The sequence goes on along the minus strand of JBQTHC010000051.1, from coordinate 1,735 downwards.
CGCGCCGGCCTCCTCACAACCAGCGGACTGCGTCGCGAAGGTGACGACGCCGCGCGTCCAGTCCCCCATCGCGATGCCTGCCCGCACCGCGACGGCACCCCCGAAGCTGTGACCGCCCGTGACGAACCGCTCGGCCCCGGCGCGCGCGGCGAGATCGGCGGCCGCGAGCAGGTCGAGCGTGCAGAGCTCGAGGTCATTGGGGCGTCGCCACCCGACCCGGAGCACGCTGATCCCGCTGGCCGACGTCCCGAGCTCCTCGCCCAGCCAGTGGTAGAAGCCGTCCGCTGGGCCCAGCATCCCGCCCATCGCACCACCACCGAGCACGACGGCCGACTCCGCGTCGGGGTCGCCGTGCCAGATCACCGTGAGCAGTCCGCGCATCGTGAACACCTCGAGGTGGCGCGACGTGGGTGTGAGGGCCACCTCCTGGCGCGCGATCGCCTCGAGCATGTCCAGCGGCCCCGCCATGTGACCTACCGCTCCGCCGCATCCGGAGCGCAGATGGCCTCCACCTCGATCTCGACCTTCCAGGCATCGTTGAGCAGCGCGGCGACCACCAGCGTGGTGTTCGCGGGCCGGATGTCGTGGAAGATCTCGCCGTGCACCTCCGAGATGGGGGTGAAGTCGGCTGCGTCGACCAGGAACACGCGGGTTCTCACGACGTCATCGAACGTCGCGCCCGCCTCACGCAGCGCGGCGCCGATGATCTCGAAGCAGCGTCGGGCCTGCGCGGCCGGGTCGGGATCGACCGTGCCGTCGGGCCACTGCGCCGCAGTGCCCGCCACGACGACCCGTGAGCCGACTCGCACCGCTCGGCTGTAGCCGACCACCGGCTCGAACGGTGAGCCCGACGAGACCCGCTGACGTCCCTCCATCGGCTGCACGCTACCCGGGGCCGCGCGCACGCCTCGGTGGCGGGGACGGCGGCCGGTCGACCATCCTTCCCCGGTGACGTTCCAGCGCTGGGCCTATGCGGCATCTGCCCCGGTCGCACACCGGCTGTGGGAGTGGCTTCGCTGGGCGGGCGGCATCGGACCACAGCATCGGCTCGGTCGTCGCTTCGCGTCGTTCGGGGAGGGCGCCCTGATCTGCTTCCCGCCGGGAGACAACGCGGGGGTGGAGCACATCGCGCTGGGCGCGGCGACGCTCATCGCGTCGAACGTCACGATGTCCGTAGGGATGGCGCCAGGTCAGCCGTTGCCGCCGGGCGCGACCTCACCCGTGCTGCGGATCGGGAGTCGCTGCCTGATCGGCCGCGGGAGCCACCTCGTGGCCCACCGATCGATCGACATCGGCGACGACGTGATCACCGGACCGAACTGCTACCTCACAGACCAGAACCACGTGTACGCCGATCCGGACGTCCCGATCGGTCGACAGTGGCCCACCGATGACCCGGTCGCGATCGGTTCGGGCTCGTGGCTCGGCGCGGGCGCGATCATCCTGCCGGGAACCCGCCTCGGCCGGAACACGGTGGTGGCAGCCGGCTCTGTGGTGCGGGGCGAGTTCCCCGACCACGCGGTGCTCGCCGGCGTCCCCGCGAAGCTCGTTCGTCGCTTCGAGCCCGGTACAGGCTGGCGGCCCGAGCTGCGCGACGTGCTCATCGACGCGCCACCCGGCTGGCCCACCTGAGCGCTGAGCGCAACCGCCTTGCCGGTCGGTCCGGCGGACCGTGAGACTCCGCCGATGCCCGCCGTCGAGCTCGTCGTGACCGATCTCGACGGCACGTTCTGGC
>JBQTHC010000050.1:0-6412 GCA_052390255.1 Microthrixaceae bacterium | reverse complement strand
TCCTGGGATTCTCCTTGACCTGGACGAGGCGCTGCGCGTGTTGGAGGCGCTGGAAGACGCCCGTCTCGCACTCCGCGAGGCCGGTGCCGCCCCCGGACTGCGCGATGAGCTGGCGACGATGGTGAATCTGCTCCACGGTAGGCTTGGCTTCGACCTGGGAGGGTTGCAGTGACCGACGCTGAGGTGTTGATGCCCGCGGAAGCGGCGAGGCGGCTCGGAGTTCGCACCCTGGTCGTCATCGAGGCCATGTACGAGAAGCGGGTGCCGCGGGTGCGCCTTCCCGACGGCACGCTCGGCATCCCCGCCGACTCGCTCCACCTCATCGAGGTGCCCGCCGGCTGACCGCGAGCCGGTGCTTCGCCCACCGGCGCCTGCCCCGGGTTCGGGTCGGCGCGGCGCGCACAGGCGATGTCACACACCCTGAGGAGACTTGGGGCATGTGCTGCATGTGCGATGGATGGACGCTCGACGAGGCTCAGGCCGATCTGAACGACCGCAAGCAGCGGTTCGGCTGGGCGTTGCAGGGGGTCGAGGGTGCGAGACCGTGGGTGTACTCGATCGGCCTCACCGAGCGGTTCGGCCACCCGGAGCTCGTGATGGCCGGAGTGCCGATCGATGCGGCGATGGCGATGATCAACACCCTCGGGCACCGGATCGCCGCGGGGGAGGACTTCATCGACGGCGACCACCTGTGGGAGGGCGAGATCGAGCTCGAGGTCGGCGGCATCCACTCCGTCCACGTCGCCGACGGCCTCGTCGGCCAGTGGGAGGAGCACTACTGGCGCCACCCCGAGGTCGCACCGCCCGCGCTGACGCTCCTGCAGGTCATGCCCTGCCCCGTGGTCGAGCGGTTCCGGCTCCGGCGCCCGGGCGTGACCCTTGGCTAGCGCGTATGACGATGCGCGATACGCTCTCGGACGTGGCTGCGCCTGTGTCGATCCGGCTCGATGACGAGACGGCTCGTGCCCTGCGGCTCCTGGAGGCCGCCGGTGCCACGCGGTCCGAAGCGATCCGTGGTGCGATCCTCGGGGCCGCCGACCGCCTACGTCGGGCCGACTCGCTCCGCGCCGAGGTGGCGGCGCTCGACGCCGACGAAGCCGACCGAGCAGAGCAGGCCAAGGTGGCGACGCTCATGGAGGCGCTGCGTGCGTCGCGGTGACGTCCACCGGCTGCGCATCCCGAAGGGTCTCGGGCACGAGCAGAGAGGAGCGCGCTACGGCGTGGTCGTGCAGGCCGACGCGCTGCTCCCTCGATCGGTCGTGCTCGTCGCGCCCACCTCGACGAAGGCGCGTGCGGCGTCGTTCCGGCCGGTCATCGAGGTGCGCGGGGGCACGACCCGCGTGCTGGTTGAGCAGGTCGGCGCGGTCGACGTCAGTCGTCTGGGCGACCGCGTGGGGTCCCTTGGCGCGCAGCAGCTGAGCGACCTCGACGATGCGCTTCGCACCGTCCTGTCGCTGTGAACCGGGGCTGTTGGGAAGCCAATCGGGGTCGTAGGCTTCCGCGCCTTCCCCTTCGTCGGTTGCCACTACGAAGGAAGTGCGTCACCATGGCCCTCGATGCGCGCAGTCGGTCATCGATCTACCAGAACCTCGTGCCGATCCTCGGCGAGCACGACGCCAACCTGCTGATGTCGGAGTTCCCGTCTGTCGAAGCCGACGAGCTCGTCACGAAGCAGTTCCTGCGTGCCGAGCTGGCCGAGCTGGAAGCTCGGTTGACCGTGCGGCTCGGTGCGGCGATCGCCGCGAGCACGGCCTTGCTCGCCGGCATCGGACTGCTCTCGTAACCCGTCTCGCGCAGGTCGTACGTCGTCATCAAGAGGAGCACTGACCGGGCTCGCGGCGACCTGCAATGGTGGGGTCGTGCCGCATCGCTACCGGTTCACCGCGCCGCTCTGGATCTGGGATGCCTCTGGCGAGGGGTCCTGGCACTTCGTGACGCTTCCCGAGGACGCCGCCGACGAGATCAAGGCCATCACCGATGGCGGCGTGCGCCGGGGCTTCGGGTCCGTGCGAGTGGAGGTCACGGTCGGACCGACCACCTGGCGCACGTCCATCTTCCCGAGCAAGGAGTCCGGCTCGTACGTGCTCCCGGTGAAGAAGGTGGTGCGCGCCGCGGCCGGCGTGGACGAGGGCGACGACGTGGACGTCGAGCTCGTCCTCCTCCTCGAGGGCTGACCACCTCCGTCGCGCATCTCGGTTGTCACACGGTGGGTCGTAGGCTTGCGCGCCTCCCCCCTCTGATCGATTGCCGTTCCAGAGGATGTGCGCCACCATGACCATCGATGCTGCCCACCGAGCCTCGATCTACGAGAAGCTCCGTCCGATCCTCGGCGACGACGACGCCAACGTCCTGATGTCGCAGTTCCCCGCTCTCGAGGCCGACACACTCGTCACCCGCGACCACCTTCGTGCCGAGCTGGCAGAGCTGCGCGGCGAAATGGCGTCCCTCGAAGCGCGGCTGACCGTGCGGTTGGGCTCGGCGATCGCCGCGAGCACGGCGTTGCTCGCCGGCATCGGGCTGCTCTCCTGACCCGTTCGCGATGACCCAGCTGCTTCGCCTCCATAGCTTCTTCGTCTCCCAGGACGGGTTCGGCGCTGGCGAGGGCCAGAGCCTCGAGCGGCCGTTCGGTCACGCCGACCCGATGCAGCTGGGCGCCTGGGCCTTCGCCACCGACAGCTGGCCCAACCGCACCGAGCCGGGCGGCTCCCGCGGTCTCGACGACTACATGGTCCGCGAGTTCCACCGGAACATCGGGGCCGAGATCATGGGTCGCAACAAGTTCGGCCCACAGCGAGGCCCCTGGGACGATCACGAGTGGAAGGGGTGGTGGGGCGACGTCCCGCCGTTCCACACGCCGGTGTTCGTGCTGACGCACCATCCGCGCCCGTCATTCAGCCTCGACGACACGACGTTCCACTTCATCGACGCGTCGCCCGCCGACGCGCTCGCCGAGGCAAAGGCCGCCGCCGACGGCAAGGACGTGCGCCTCGGCGGTGGCGTCCACACCGTGCGCGAGTTCCTCGCCGCCGATCTCGTCGACACGCTGCACGTCGCCGTGGCACCCATCGAGCTCGGTCGCGGCGAACGACTCTGGGACTCGCCCGACGAGCTCCTCGACCGCTACCACTGCGACCGCGTCCCCAGCCCCAGCGGCGTCACGCACCTCCTCTTCTGGCGGCGCTGACCGCGTAGCTCGTCCGACGGGGCGCGCCGCCGGAGGGTCGGCGGGGTCAGGTGGTGAGGACCGCGGCGATGCGGTCGTAGCGGGGGTCCTCGTCGCCGGCGACGCGCCCCACCCAGCGGAGCACCTCGGCGGTGTCGAGCCCGTGGTCGAGGGCGAGCAGCGCGTCGATGTCGACCCAGTCCTTCGCGCGGTTGAACACGGCCTTGCACACCACGAGGTGCTCGGCGGCGAGGATCGGGATCTCGCCATCGGCGAAGGGGACGCTGCGACGAGCTCGCGCCGCGGCGTCGTGGAATGCGTCGTAGGCGAAGAACAGGTCGATCGGGGTGGTGTCCCACCAGACGCGCGCTTGCCCGTCGCGGGCGACCAGCGCGGCGGCATCGTCGTCGGCGATCACGCCGAGGGCGCGAAGCGGCGCGGCGACCTCCTCGAAGCGCGCCGCCGGCACGAAGACGTTCAGGTCGATGTCGATCGTGGCACGCGGCTCCGCGTAGTACGCAAGCGCGAGCGCGCCACCGAACGCATGCGGCACCGCGGCGAGCGCATGGTGCAGCGCGACGACGCGCTCGGCGAGGGACAGCTCGGTCATCGCGACACGAGCCGGGGCGCGTGCATGGCCGCGGCGCGGCGTCGATGGGGGATCGCGTCGGCGAGGGAGAGCACCGCGAGGAGGCGGCGGGCGTGATCGTCGGCGTCGACCGGCGGCGGCAGGTCGGAGCCGACCGGTCGGGCGGACAGCGCGAGGTCTTCGCCCGCGGCCGAGATGAGCCGACGCAGGGTGCCGTGCGTTGGGTCGCGTCGGCCCGCCTCGTAGGCAGAGATCACGGGCTGTGACGTGCCAGCCGCGCGCGCGAGCGCGGCCTGGGTGAGGCCCCTGCGGCGGCGCACCATGCGGATGAGCTCTGCTGGCTCCATGGACCCAGTATATCGACTTGTCTATGTTACGGGCAGTCAGCCCCAGAGCAGCTCGAGCGTGGCGACGAACTCGTCGCGAGGCCGTGCACGGGGCAGCGCGTCACGGATGCGTGCGAGCGCGCTCGCGGCGTCGATCCCCAGGCGGTGCGCCAGGTACGCGGCGCCGGCGGTGGGGGTGCGGCTCTCGGCCATCACGCAGTGGATGGCGACTGTGCGACCCTCGTCGCGCCACGCGGCGACCGTCTCCGCGAGGTCTCGAAGGTGGAACCGCAGGTTCGGGTTGGCGCGGTCGGCGTCGATCAGGTGGAGCTGGTGGACCCGTGCGCCGGCGGGCACGTCGGCGCTGCCCATGCGACACAGCGAGACGACGTCGTCGACATGGTCGGCGGCCATCACCCCGGCGGCGTTGGCGAGGAGCACGCCGGGGTCGTCCGGGAGCGGCACGAGGACCGGCGCCGCGCCGAAGGTCGCGGCGTAGTGGGGGAGCATCGACTCGCCTGCGGGCCAGCCATGGTCGTCGGACGCGCCGCCGTTGGCTGCAAGGACCGCGTGGCGCGCGACGTCGTTGGCAGTCCAGCCCGGCCAACCGTGCAGCAGCGCCCGCCAGCGCAACGGCACGGCGCTCGAGCCCCAGCGCGCACCGAGCAGCGCACCGGCGATCGCGGCGACCGTGTCGGTGTCGTTGCCGATGCGAACCGCGGCGACGAGCGCGTCCCGGAGGTGACGGGCGGGCTCGTCGGCCGGCACCGGGGTGTGGTGGATCGCCGAAAGCGCGGCCTGGAGCGCGGTCACCACGAAGCCATTCGGGTTGAACGTGCCAGGCGGATTCGTTCGAGCGTCGCCGATGAGTCGACGCCAGTCGGCCTGTCGCTCGACCGGCAACAGCGCGATGCCGTCGTCGATGCCGTCGAGGCGACCCTCGCGCACCGCTCGGTCGATCGCGACGCACCACAGCACGCACGCGTCCCCCGCGAGCGGGTCGGCATGCGTGAGATTCGAAATCGCGCGCGCGTTGGCGGCGAGCGCAGCATCGTCGCCGAGGTGGGCGAGCGCCACCGGGCCGGTGCGCATCAGGCTGCCGTTGCCCGCGCTGCCCCTCGGGTTGCGGGCGAAGTGGTCGAGCGCGATTGCGGTCAGCCCGCCGGCGTCGCCCGGTGAGGCGCGGCCGAGCACGGCGCTGGTCTGGATGCCGACGTCCTTCGGGCGCCCCGCGTACCACTCGAGGAACCCGTCGCCGACCACGTCCGTTTCGAGCCGCCCCGTGGCGGCGGCGCCGAGGATGGCGTTGGCCATCGCCGTGTCGTCGGTCCACTCACCGGGCGCCACCCCGAACGGGCCGCCGCCGATCATGTCGATCGTGGGACCGGGGCGGTCCTGGAACTCGTACCCGGCGCCCAGGGCGTCCCCGACTGCGCCACCCAGCGCCACGCCGGCCACGCGGTCGGATCTGATCGCGGCTTCGTGCATGTCAACGGTGTACCCGCTGACCGTGACGCTCCACCTTCCGCGAAGCGTCACGTGCCCAGCAGCGGGTCGTTGGGCGAGATCATGAACCCGCCGCGGCGCTCGAGGATCTCGGTGAGCGACCAACCGCTCGTGTCCTCCTCGGGCGACGGGCAAGGGGTCGGCTCGTCGGCGACGCTCACGATGTAGGTCCCGCCTGCCGGCACGGCGAGGACGCCGTGGTGACGGACCGCGACCTCGCGGCCGGAAGCATCGAGGAGCTGGGCCAGTCGCGTCGGATCGTGGGTCCACTTCCGGAGGTGCGTCCCGTCGTTTAGGACGATGGTGATCCAGCCGTCGGCGTCGACGGTGGCCGTGCCATGACGGAAGTGGCCTGCCTCGTTGGAGACCTTCGCCTGGACCCAGTGAGCCTCGTGGCCGCGCCGGTAGCTGCCGCAGCGAAGCGGCGGGTCGATGGATGGCGCGCGCCGATTGGGGGTGGGGGACATCGGTTCTCCTCATCGAACCTGGCGGGAGCACCGTGCCGATGACCGGTCGGTTGCTGCACCGTCGTGGAGCCAGGACTCTCGGGTGCTCTTGATGGGACGCCTGGAGGGTACGCCGACGCTGTGACAAGCGCCTGCGGGTTTCGGCTCGGGGTCGGGTCGCCGGGCGAACCTCGCGGCGGTCGTCGTACACCTCGAGGTGTATCATGGTGGGGTGAGCCGCACGAACATCGACCTCGACGACGAGCTCGTGGATCGCGCGATGCGCATGTATCGCCTCGAGTCGAAGCGGGCCGCGGTGCAGCTCGCACTCGAGCGGCTCGTCGGCGAGCGCCTCACCACCGCGGAGATCCTCACCATGGAG
>JBQTHC010000049.1:0-10400 GCA_052390255.1 Microthrixaceae bacterium | reverse complement strand
TGGGTCAACAGCCCGCCGACCCGCGCCGCGAGCCGCTTGGCCTGCGTCGACTTGCCACTCCCCTCGCCGCCTTCGAACGCGATGAAGTGCCCGGTCACGGGTCTACATCCGCTCGGTCGTGGCTCTCGCGGAGCTCGGAGAAGGGTCGGGTGAGGTCCGAGACGAACTCCTGGATCCGCTCCTCGTCGGGAGCCTCCTCGCGCGCGCCGGCGCGCAGCGAGCGCGCCGCGAGGATCCCTGCCGCCATGATGATCAGCCCGGCCAGCCAGAGCGTGAGGCGCACGCCGGGGACGTAGATGTCGATGCTCGCGAGCGACACCTGGCGGTCGACCAGCGTCCTGCTCAGGCGATCGAGGAGGTCCGAGAGCAGCGGCCCCACCGCGAACGCGAGCAGCACGCAGAAGCGAACGAGGATGTACAGCGCGCTGAAGATCCGCCCGCGCAGCTCGTCGTCGACGCTCTCGTGGAGGAGCGTGAAGCCGAGCACGTACACGGCGCCGGCGCACACGCCGAGGATCGTCACGAAGAGCGCGGCGAACCGGAGCTCGGACATCGACGCGGCGACGATCAGGGACGCACCTGCCACGAACACCGCGGTCGTGAACACCTGCGCCTTTGGCACGCGTCGCTGGAAGACCGACAGCAGCACGATCCCGAGTGCCACGCCGCAACCGAGCGCGAAGATCAGGAAGCCGAACCCGTCGGTACCGGCTCCGAGCACGCCGTCGGAGAAGACCGGACCGAGCGGGACGAGCATCCCACCGCCGATCAGTCCAGTGGCGAGGCCGACGTTGACGGCGCGCACCACCGGGTTGATGAAGATGAACTGCCAGCCCTCCTTCAGCTCGTGGAACGCCTGTCCGAAGTCGATGCGAGGCCCCGCGGTGTGCCTGGGCTCCGTCTTGGGCAGCGCGAGGCGGGAGATCATGTAGGCCGAGAACACGAAGGTCAGGGCGTCGACGTAGAACGACACGCCCTCCTGGTTCGTGCGCAGCATGTCGAGCGCGCTGATCCCGCCAAGCTCCTTGGACACCTTTGCGAGCAGCGAGAAGAGCCCGGCCGCGATCGGCATGGTGCCGTAGGCCGCCACGAGGGAGAGCGAGTTGGCGGTGGTGAGGTGGTCGGGGGGCACGAGGTTCGGGACCGACGCCTCCTTCGCCGGCGTCCAGAGCAACGTGAAGCACTCGAGCACGAGCGACGCGATCACGAGGCCGAACACGGTGTCGACGAACGGCAGCGTCGCGAGCACGGCGGCGCGCCCGATGTCGCAGGTGACCATCACGCGCTTGCGGTCGAATCGGTCGGCGATCACGCCCGACGCAGCACCGAGGAACAAGCCAGGCACGATGCGAGCGGCCATCACGACGCCGATGGCTGCCTCCGGCGAGCCGCCACCGATCCGGGCGGCCAGTGCCGCGATCGCGAGAAACCCGAGCCAGTCGCCGGTTGCGGACGCGACCTGCGTCAGCCAGAGCCGGAAGAACTGTGGCGAACCGAACATGCGCACGTGGAAGCCCGGCTTGTCGCCCTGGCCCAGCACGGGTGCTCGTTCGGTGGGGGCGTCGGGGTCCGCGACCGCATCATCGGGGATCGACACCTGGCGAGGGTCCGCCATCAGGCCCACGTTACGGGGCGCCCCGCCGAGCGCCCGCGATCACCCAGCGGTGTCGGGCGGCTCGAGCGGCTCGGACGCACCGTCGCTCCCGGTGGCGGACGACGGCCCCGCCTCGCCGCTCGCCTTCTTGACGGCCGCCTTCTTCGCAGGCTTCTTGGCGCCGGTCGCCTTCTTCGTCGCCTTCTTCGCGGTCTTCTTGGCGGCCTTCTTCGCAGGTGCACGGCGGCCGGCCTTCTTCGCGGGACCCGCGTCACGCCGGATCTGCAACAGCTCCGCCGCCCGCTCGATCGTGACGTTCTCGATCGTGTCTCCCTTGCGCAACGAGGCGTTCGTGTCGCCATCGGTCACGTACGGTCCGAAGCGGCCGTCCTTCACCACGACCGGCTTCTCGGAGAACGGGTCGGGACCGAGCTCCTTCAGCGGCGGTGCCGGGGCCGCCTTGCGGCGCCCGTAGGTCTTCGGCTGCGCGAGCACCGACACCGCCTCCGCCACGTCGACGGTCAGCAACCGCTCCTCGGCGTCGAGGCTGCGGGTCTCGTCGTTCCACTTGAGGTACGGACCGAACTTCCCGTTCGAGGCGATGATCTCTCCACCCTCGGGATGTTCACCGACGAGCCGCGGCAACCGGAGGAGCTCGAGCGCGTCCTCGAGGGAGATCGTCGACAGGGACATCGTCTGGAACAGCGACGACATCTTGGGCTTCGTGTCCGGCGGCAGCGTGTCCGCGTCGCCGAGCTGCACGTAGGGACCGAAGCGCCCGCTCTTCGCGTACACCGGGAGACCTGAGTCGGGATCGGTGCCGAGCGGTTCGCCGCCCTTCGGGGCGGACAGGATCTCGACCGCCCGCTCGATCGTGAGCTCGTCGAGCGGGAGGTCCTCAGGGATCGACGCGGTGTCCTCGCCGCGCTTGAGGTACGGGCCGTAGCGACCGTTGCGCAACACGATCGGCTCACCGTTGTCGTCGACCCCGAGCGGGATCGTGTTGATCGCCTCGGCGTTCGCCTCCTCGAGCGCCTTGTCCTTCAGTCCCTTCACGCCGGGTGTCCCGTTGCCGAACCAGAACTGGTGCAGCCACGGCACGCGCTGCTGGCGGCCGGCCGCGATCTCGTCGAGGTCATCTTCCATGCGGGCGGTGAACTCGTAGTCGACGAGGTGCTCGAAGTGCTGTTCGAGCAGGCTGACCACGGCGAACGCGTCGGCTGAGGGGACGAGCGCCTGGCCCTTCTTCCACACGTAGCCGCGGGCCTGGATCGTGTCCATGATCGACGCGTAGGTGGAGGGTCGACCGATGCCCTTCTCCTCGAGGGTCTTCACGAGCGTGGCCTCGGTGTAGCGCGGTGGCGGCTGGGTGGTGTGGCCGTCGGCCTCGACCGTCGGCGCCGGCAGGCCCTGCCCCGGCTCAAGGGCGGGAAGCTTCGCGGTGTCGTCACCTGCGTCCTCGGCGTCATCCTCGCCGCTGAAGCCGTAGACGGCCTGCCACCCAGGGAAGGTGATCGTGCGACCGCTCGCGCTCCACTCGGTGTCGACACCGTCGACCGTCGACGCGGCAATGCGCACGGTGACGGTGTTGCCGCGGGCATCGGGCATCTGGCTCGCGAGCGTCCGCTGCCAGATCAGCTCGTAGAGCCGGAGCTGGTCGCCGCGCAGCTCGCCACGCAGCTGGTCCGGTGTGCGCCACGAGTCGCCGGCGGGGCGGATCGCCTCGTGCGCCTCCTGCGCGTTCTTGCTCTTCTTCGTGTAGGTCCGCGGCCCGTCGGTGAGGTACTCCCGGCCGAACTGGCGCTCGATGACCTGGCGCGCCGCCGAGATCGCGGTGTCCGACAGCGTCGTGCTGTCGGTTCGCATGTAGGTGATGTAGCCGTCCTCATAGAGGCCCTGCGCGATGCTCATCACCTGGCGAGCGCTCATGCGCAGACGGGAGCCACCGACCTGCTGGAGCGTCGACGTGATGAACGGCGGCTTCGGTCGTGACGTGTACGGCTTGGTGTCGACGGCAGTCACGGCGAAGGGCTGGCCAGCGAGCCCCTCGCGCAGCCGGTGAGCGCTCAGCTCGTCGAGGACCGCGACGTCGTCGCGCCGCGGCTGGCCCTGCGAGTCGAAGTCGCGACTGCCGGCCACGCGAGCGCCGTCGACCGACGCGAGCGCCGCGGTGAAGGCCGGTTCGGTCGGGAAGGCGGCACTCAGGTCCCAATAGCTCGCGGGGACGAACGCCATGCGCTCCCGCTCGCGCTCCACCACGAGGCGCACGCTCGGCGACTGCACGCGGCCGGCCGACAGCTTCGGGCGGATCTTGCGCCACACAACCTCCGACACGGGGTACCCATAGAGGCGATCGACGATGCGCCGGCTCTCCTGGGCGTCGACCAGCCCGTAGTCGACGTCACGCGAGTCCTCGATCGCGTGCTGGATCGCGGACTGCGTGATCTCGTGGAACACCATTCGCTTCACCGGCACCGTCGGCTTCAGCACCTCGAGCAGGTGCCACGAGATCGCCTCGCCCTCGCGGTCCTCATCAGTCGCGAGCAGGAGCTCGTCGGCGCCCTTGAGGGCCTTCTTCAGCCGGGAGATCGTGTCCTTCTTGCTCGCGTGCACCTCGTACTCCACGGCGAAGTCGTGGTCGACGTCGACGTTCAGGCCCTTGGCGGGCAGATCGCGGATGTGGCCCATCGACGAGTCGACGATGAAGTCAGGACCGAGGAACCCGCTGATGGTGCGGGCCTTGGCGGGCGACTCGACGATGACGAGGTACTTGGGCATCGGCGCACACCTTTGCCCTGTGACCGGTCACCTTGTCAAACACCGATGTGGCTCGGGTACGGATTTCACCGGGTTGTCCCGGTCCCGCAAACCCACGCCTGCGGACCTTTTGGCAGGTCCGGCGAGGAGATCGCCGCACCCCCCGCCAGACTCCCCGGATGGATCTCACGCAGGCACTCTCGTTCGTCCGCGACCACCGTCGGGGCGTGCTCGTCACGCAGAAGCGCGACGGCAGGCCTCAGATGTCCAACATCGTCTACGGCGTGGACGACGCGGGCGTCGTGCGCATCTCGATCACCGCGGATCGGGCCAAGACGAAGAACCTCGCTCGCACGCCTCGCGCCTCGCTGCACGTCACCCGGGAGGACTTCTACGCCTACGTGGTGCTCGACGCCGATGTGACCCTCAGCGCCGTGGCAGCCGAGACCGACGACGCTGCGATGGAGGAGCTCATCGCGCTCTACCGGGCGGTCGTCGGCGAGCACGACGACTGGGACGACTTCCGCGCCGCGATGGTTCGCGACCAACGCCTCGTCGCGCGCCTCACCCCGACGCACGCCTACGGCATGCTGCCGACCTAGCGCCGCCAGCGCTGCGAGTGACCTAGAGCGTTCGCACGAGGATGGCGTCGCCCTGGCCACCGCCACCGCACAGCGCGGCCGCACCGGTCCCACCGCCACGCCGAGCGAGCTCGAGAAGCAGCGTGAGCGCCACCCGCGTCCCGGACATCCCGACCGGATGACCAAGCGCGATCGCGCCACCGTTGACGTTGACGATGTCGTCGGTGATGCCGAGATCGGACATCGACGCCAGGCCCACCGCGGCGAACGCCTCGTTGAGCTCGAAGAGCGAGATGTCGCCGATGCTCGTGCCGGTCCGCTCCGCCGCGGCCTTGATCGCGCGTGCCGGTTGCGTCAGCAGCGACGGGTCGGGGCCGGCGACCTGCCCGTACCCCACGACCTCGCCCAGCGGCTGCACGCCCAGGCGCTCAGCGACCGCCTTCGACGTGACGATGACCGCCGCGCCGCCGTCGGAGATCTGCGACGCGTTGCCGGCGGTGATGTTGCCGGCCTTGTCGAACGCCGGGCGCAGGCCCGCGAGCGACTCGACCGTGGTCTCGCCCCGCACGCCTTCGTCGGTGTCGAAGACCACGGGATCACCCTTGCGTTGGGGGATCTCGACCTTGACGATCTCGTTGTCGAACAGCCCGTCCTTCGCCGCTCGGGCGGCGCGCTCGTGCGACTTGGCAGCAAGCTCGTCCTGCGGCTCGCGCGCGAGACCGGCCGACGCGGCGTACTTCTCGGTCCCAGCGCCCATCGCCACCTGATCGAAGGCGCAGAAGAGCCCGTCGTACATCATCGAATCGATGACCTTCTGGTCGCCGATGCGGTAGCCGGCTCGAGCACCGGGGAGCAGGTATGGCGCCTGGGTCATCGACTCCATGCCGCCTGCGACGACGACGTCGGCATCGCCGGCCTGGATCATCTGGTCGGCGAGGTAGATCGCGTTGAGGCCCGACAGGCACACCTTGTTGATGGTGGTGGCAGGAACGGTCATCGGGATCCCCGCGTTGACCGCGGCCTGGCGTGCGGCGATCTGGCCAGAACCGGCCTGGAGGACCTGGCCCATGAAGACGTAGTCGACCTGCTCGGGGGTCATGCCGGCCCGCTCGAGGGCCGCCTTGATGGCGAGGCCGCCGAGCTCAGCGGCGGAGAAGCCCGCCAGCGCGCCGGAGAGCTTGCCGATCGGCGTGCGAGCACCAGCGAGGATCACGGAACCGGCCATGTTGGACTCCCCCAAGGACGTCGGGTGTGGTCCGGACAGCGTAGTGAGCGTCTCCCGGAACCGGCCAGACGGCGCGGGGCGTCAGCTGTGGCGGTCGGCGGGGAACATGTCGTCGACAGCGTTGCCGATCGCGGTGGCGAGCATGCCGTCGAGGCGCGGCGTGGCCGCACCGCTCAGCCCGCCGACGCTCGTGATCGCCATGGCGTCGAGATCGATCACCGTGTGCGCATCGGCGCGGGCGGTCGCCACGATCGCTGACGCCTTCGCCTCCGCCGCGCCCAGGACGCGTCGGGCCTTCGCGATGACGAGGTCAGCCTCGTGCTCACGACGCCGGGCATAGCGGTCGGCGTCATCCCGGACGGCCGCGGCGGCCGCCTCGGCCTCGCGCAGCAGCGCCATGGCGGCGGCCGCAGGGTCGGCCGCAGCCGTGGGCGGCGTCTCGCTGCCAGAGCTCGCTGCGTGCTTCATGTCGCCTCCAGACCAGATGGGAGGGCTCTCTGGGTGACATGTTCGCCACCCGACGTGGGATCCCTGCCCGATCGGTCGCCTCGGGGCCATCGTAACGGTTGGCCCGCGATCGGGTGAGGCCGCTACGATTGATCGACCTGCAGCGGGCCAACGTCGTCCCACCGCAGAGCTCTGGACCACTAGCCCGATCCACCGCTCCACGGGACTGGACGATTCGAATGGCACCTCAGCGTGACCCTCAGGGTCTGCCCGTCGGCTCCGGCCGAAGCACGCACAGCGCCGCCCCCGGCAAGCAGGGCCTCTACGACCCCCGCTTCGAGCACGACGCGTGCGGCGTGTCCTTCGTGGTCGACATGCACGGGCGCCGCACCCACCGGATGGTCGAGCTGGGGCTCCAGTCGCTCTGCAACCTCGACCATCGCGGCGCCACGAACGCCGAACCCAACGTCGGCGACGGCGCCGGCATCCTGATCCAGATCCCTGACCGCTTCCTCCGCGAGGTCGCCGGCGTCGAGCTTCCCCCTGCGGGTGAGTACGCCACCGGCATCGCCTTCCTCCCGCGGGACGAGGAGCAGGCATCCGTCGCGATGACGGGCGTCGAGAAGATCGCCGCCACCGAGGGACTGCAGGTCCTGGGGTGGCGCGCGGTCCCGGTCGACAACACGATGATCGGCCAGCAGGCGCGCGACGTCGAACCGTCGTTCCGGCAGGTGTTCATCGCAGCGGCTGACGGACAGCCCGCGCTCGCAGACCTCGAGCTGGATCGACGCTGCTTCGTGGTGCGCAAGCGAACCGAGCACGAGCTCACCGGCGCCGTGTACTTCCCGAGCCTCTCGGCCCGGACCCTCGTGTACAAGGGGATGCTGATCTCCCATCAGCTCGGCGGCTTCTTCTCGGACCTGACCGACGAGCGCGTCGAGTCGGCGCTCGCGCTGGTGCACTCGCGCTTCTCGACCAACACGTTCCCGTCGTGGCCGCTGGCGCACCCGTACCGCTTCATCGCGCACAACGGCGAGATCAACACCGTCATGGGCAACGAGAACTGGATGCGCGCGCGTGAGGCGCTGCTCGAGAGCGATCTCGTCGACGGGCTGGAGCGGGCGTTCCCGATCTGCACGCCAGGCAGCTCCGACACGGCGCGCTTCGACGAGGTGCTCGAGCTGCTCCACCTCGGCGGGTACTCACTGCCGCACGCGGTGCTGATGATGATCCCCGAGGCCTGGGAGCACCACGAGTCCATGCCCGATTGGAAGCGCGACTTCTACCGCTTCCACGCCAGCCTGATGGAGCCGTGGGACGGACCGGCATCCATCGCGTTCACCGACGGGACCGTCATCGGCGCCGTCCTCGACCGCAACGGCCTGCGCCCGTCGCGCTACTGGGTGACCGAGGACGGGCTCGTCGTGATGGCTTCGGAGGTGGGCGTGCTGCCCATCGACGTGTCCACCGTCGTGCAGAAGGGCCGCCTGCAGCCGGGGCGCATGTTCCTCGTCGACACCCACGGCGGCCGGATCGTCGACGACGACGAGATCAAGGAGGCGTTGGCCGCCCAGCAGCCATACGGCGAGCTCCTCCACGCGGGCCTCGTCCACCTCGACGACCTCCCCGCCCGAGACTTCCTCACCCCACAGCACGCGTCCGTCGTGAAGCACCAACGGGTGTTCGGGTACACGTCCGAGGAGCTGAAGATCCTGATCGGGCCGATGGCCCGCACCGGTGCAGAGCCGATCGGCTCGATGGGCACCGACACGCCTGTGGCCGTCCTCTCGGACCGCTCCCGGCTGCTGTTCGACTACTTCCAGCAGCTCTTCGCGCAGGTGACGAACCCGCCGCTCGACGCGATCCGTGAGGAGCTCGTCACCTCGCTCGGCTCCACCCTCGGCCCCGAGGGGAACCTGCTGCGCCCCGGCCCCGCGTCGTGTCGCCAGGTGGTGCTCCCCTACCCGATCATCACGAACGCCGAGCTGGCGAAGCTCCTCTACATCAACGACGACAACGACATGCCAGGGTTCAAGCCGTTCGCGATCGACGGGCTGTACCCGGTCGCGGAGGGCGGCGCAGGGATGCGCCGCGCGCTCGACGAGGTCCGCGCGAAGGTCAGCGCGGCGATCGCAGACGGCGCCAAGATCATCGTGCTGTCGGATCGATACTCCTCCGACGAGCTCGCGCCGATCCCCTCGCTGCTCCTCACGTCCGCGGTGCACCACCACCTCATCCGCGAGAAGACACGCACGCGCGTCGGCCTGGTCGTGGAGTGCGGTGACGCCCGCGAGGTGCACCACAGGGCGCTGCTGCTCGGCTACGGCGCCGCAGCCATCAACCCGTACCTCGCGTTCGAGACCATCGAGGACCTCATCGACCAGGGCGTGCTCACCGGACTGACGAAGCACCAGGCGATCAAGAACTTCGTGAAGGCGTGCGCGAAGGGCGTCCTGAAGGTGATGTCGAAGATGGGCATCTCGACCGTCGCGTCGTACACCGGCGCGCAGGTGTTCGAGGCGATCGGGCTCGCGGAAGAGGTCGTGGAGGAGTACTTCACGGGGACCACGAGCCGCATCAGCGGGGTCGACCTCGACGTGCTCGCCGCGGAGGTCGCCCAGCGACACCGGTTCGCGCACCTCGATCGTCCGGAGGAGGTGGCACATCGCGATCTGTGGGCTGGCGGCGAGTACCAGTGGCGCCGTGAGGGCGAGCACCACCTGTTCAACCCCGAGACCGTCTTCAAGCTGCAGCACGCCACCCGCACGAAGCGCTACGACATCTTCAAGGAGTACACCGCCCGGGTCGACGACCAGTCGCGCCGGCTCGCCACGCTCCGCGGGCTCTTCGAGCTCCGCACCGGCGAGCGTCCGCCAATCCCGCTCGAGGAGGTCGAGCCGGCGAGCGAGATCATCAAGCGGTTCTCCACGGGAGCGATGAGCTACGGCTCGATCTCGATGGAGGCGCACCAGACGCTTGCCATCGCGATGAACCGCATCGGCGGCAAGTCGAACACCGGTGAGGGCGGTGAGGACGCCGACCGGCTCTACGATCCCGCGCGGCGCAGCGCGATCAAGCAGGTGGCGTCGGGACGCTTCGGCGTCACCTCCGAGTACCTCGTCAACGCAGACGACCTCCAGATCAAGATGGCGCAGGGGGCCAAGCCCGGCGAGGGTGGCCAGCTCCCCGGCAACAAGGTGTACCCGTGGATCGCGCAGACCCGGCACTCAACACCGGGCGTCGGCCTGATCTCACCGCCACCGCACCACGACATCTACTCGATCGAGGACCTGAAGCAGCTGATCCACGATCTGAAGAACTCCAACCCCGCGGCGCGCATCCACGTGAAGCTCGTGGCAGAGGTCGGCGTCGGCACCGTCGCAGCGGGCGTCTCCAAGGCCAAGGCCGACGTGGTGCTCATCTCGGGTCACGACGGTGGCACGGGTGCGTCGCCGCTCAACTCGCTCAAGCACGCGGGCACGCCGTGGGAGCTCGGCCTGGCCGAGACCCAGCAGACCCTGCTGGCCAACGGCCTGCGGGACCGCATCGTCGTGCAGGCCGACGGTCAGCTCAAGACCGGCCGCGACGTCGTCGTCGCCGCGCTGCTCGGCGCCGAGGAGTTCGGCTTCGCCACCGCCCCGCTGGTGGTCTCCGGTTGCATCATGATGCGGGACTGCCACCTGGACACCTGCCCGGTGGGGGTGGCCACGCAGAACCCGGTGTTGCGGGCTAAGTTCAACGGCAAGCCCGAGATCGTGGTCAACATCATGGAGATCGAGGCCCAGGAGGTCCGGGA
>JBQTHC010000048.1:0-27437 GCA_052390255.1 Microthrixaceae bacterium | reverse complement strand
CATGGCGCATCCGCGGAGATCGACCTCGTCGCCGGCTACCCCGTGACGGTCAACGACGCCGACGCGGCCCGCTTCGCGCTCGCGACCGCGGCGGAGCTCTTCGGCGCGGCCGCCGCGATCGAGATCCCCACGCCCGTCATGGGGGCCGAGGACTGGTCGTACGTGCTGCAGCAGGTGCCCGGCAGCATGGCGTTCCTCGGGACGCGGCCCAAGGGCGCTGCGCCGGCCGACGTCGCGCCGAACCACTCGAACCGGATGGTGCTCGACGAGGACGCGATGGCGGTGGGGATCGCCACCTACGCGGGCGTCGCCACCCGCTGGTTGGCCCGCTGACTCAGGCTCCGGACGGACCGGCCTCGGCGAGCTCCATGGGCGGAGGCTCGAAGCCTTCGACCGCACGGAAGGTGAGCTCGGTCTCGCCGGTCTCCGCGTTCAGCGCTGCGTCGACCACGATGATCTGGCCGGCACGGAACTCCTTGTAGAGGAGCTTCTCCGAGAGCGGGTCCTCGATGAGCCGCTGGATCGCGCGGCGCAACGGACGGGCGCCGAGCGTGGGGTCGTAGCCCTTGTCGGCCAGGAGCGACTTCGCCGCCGGGAGGAGCTCGATGCCCACGCCCTGGCTCTCGAGCTGCTTCTGGGTGCGGGCGATCATCAGGTCGACGATCTGCGTCACCTCTTCCTTGCTGAGCTCGTGGAACACGATCGTCTCGTCGATGCGGTTCAGGAACTCGGGCCGGAAGTGCTGCTTGAGCGCGTCGTTGACCTTCTCCTTCATGCGCTCGTAGGTGATCGCCTCGTCGGCGCGGCCGAAGCCCAGGTTGGCCTTGCGCAGATCGGCGGTGCCGAGGTTGGAGGTCATGATCAGCACGGTGTTGCGGAAGTCGACCGAGCGGCCCTGCGCGTCGGTGAGGCGGCCCTCCTCCAGGATCTGCAGCAGCGTGTTGAACACGTCGGGGTGCGCCTTTTCGATCTCGTCGAAGAGCACCACCGAGAACGGCTTGCGTCGCACTGCCTCGGTGAGCTGGCCGCCCTCCTCGTAGCCGACGTAGCCCGGGGGCGAGCCGACGAGGCGGCTGACGGTGTGCTTCTCCATGTACTCCGACATGTCGAGGCTGATCATCGCCGTCTCGTCGCCGAACAGGAACGCCGCGAGCGTCTTCGCGAGCTCCGTCTTCCCGACACCGGACGGGCCGAGGAAGATGAACGAGCCACTCGGGCGCTTCGGGTCCTTGAGGCCGGCACGCGTGCGCCGAACGGCCTGGCTGACCGCCTTGATGGAGTCCTCCTGGCCGATGACGCGCTTGTGGAGCTCGTCCTCCATGCGGAGGAGCTTCTGCGTCTCCTCCTCGGTGAGCTTGTAGACGGGGATGCCCGTCCACATCGACAGCACCTCGGCGATGGCCTCCTCGTCGACCTCGTCGAACAGGTCGACGCCGGAGTCCTTGATCTCGCGCTCCTTGGAGTCCTTCGCGGCGAGGAGCTCCTTCTCCTTGTCGCGCAGGCGCCCGGCCTCCTCGAAGTTCTGTGCCTCGACGGCCTTCTTCTTGGCCTCGACGACGCCGGAGAGCTCGTTCTCGAGCTCCTTGTAGTCGGCCGGGGTCTCCATGCGCTTGATGCGCAGGCGCGAGCCGGCCTCGTCGATCAGGTCGATGGCCTTGTCGGGCAGGTGCCGATCTGCGATGTAGCGGTCGGCGAGGTTGGCCGACGCCACGAGCGCCTGGTCGGTGATCGTGACCCGGTGGTGCGCCTCGTAGCGGTCGCGCAGGCCCTTCAGGATCTCGATGGTGTGCGCGACGGTGGGCTCTTCCACCACGATCTTCTGGAAGCGCCGCTCGAGCGCCGCGTCCTTCTCGAGGTGCTTGCGGTATTCGTCGAGCGTGGTGGCGCCGATCGTCTGCAGCTCGCCGCGGGCGAGCATCGGCTTGAGGATCGATGCGGCGTCGATCGCGCCCTCGGCAGCGCCGGCGCCGACGAGCGTGTGCAGCTCGTCGATGAAGAGGATGATGTCGCCGCGGGTGCGGATCTCCTTCAGCACCTTCTTGAGGCGCTCCTCGAAGTCGCCGCGGTAGCGGGAGCCGGCGACGAGCGCACCGAGGTCGAGCGTGTAGTGCTGCTTGCCCTTGAGCGTCTCGGGGACGTCGTCGATCACGATCTTCTGAGCGAGGCCCTCGACCACCGCCGTCTTGCCGACGCCGGGCTCACCCACGAGCACGGGGTTGTTCTTCTGGCGGCGCGACAGCACCTGCATCACGCGCTCGATCTCCTTCGAGCGGCCGATGACCGGGTCGAGCTTCTTCTCGCGCGCCTGCTGGGTGAGGTTGCGGCCGAACTGGTCGAGCACGAGCGAGCCGGACGCCGACTCCGCACCTGCGGCGCCGGGACCGGTGGTGGCACCGGCCTTCTCACCGGACCCGCCGGGCCCCTGGTAGCCGCTGAGGAGCTGGATCACCTGCTGGCGGACGCGTGACAGGTCCGCGCCGAGCTTCACGAGCACCTGCGCGGCGACGCCCTCGCCCTCACGGATGAGGCCGAGGAGGATGTGCTCGGTGCCGATGTAGTTGTGACCGAGCTGGAGCGACTCTCGCAGCGACAGCTCCAGGACCTTCTTGTCGCGAGGCGTGAACGCGATGTGGCCCGACGGCGACGAGCCGCCCTGACCGATGATCTCCTCCACCTGGCTGCGCACGGCCTCGAGCGAGATGCCGAGCGACTCGAGGGCCTTGGCGGCGACGCCTTCCCCCTCGTGGATCAGCCCGAGCAGGATGTGCTCGGTGCCGATGTAGTTGTGGTTGAGGAGTCGGGCTTCCTCCTGGGCCAGCACCACGACCCGTCGAGCCCGATCAGTGAACCGTTCGAACAATGTGAGCCTCCCGCCCTGTTCGGGGGAACCGTGGGCCGAGTGTATCCCTCACCCTTGCGAACTCAGCGCGGGCCGGGACCCCCATCTCCCATCGGCACGGGCGCGTCCGATCGTGAGCACCTTCTGCAGATTTTCGGCGCGTTCGCGCCCCGCGCGTAGCCTCGTCGGGTGGCGTCGACCAACCCGCTCTTCGATCTGCCGGGCATGGCGCGCCACCGAGCGCGCGTCGAGGACGCGCTGATGGCGGCCGTGGCGGCCGAAGACGAGCTCATGGCACAGATGGGGGGTCACCTCATCACGGCGGGCGGCAAGCGGGCTCGACCACTCTTCGCGGTCGCCGCCGCGGCGGCGCTCGCCGAGGACGCGGCGCAGGTCGAGGCCGCGGTGACCGACGAGGTGATCCTGGGCGGCGTCGCCGTGGAGCTCGTCCAGGTCGGGTCGCTCTGCCATGACGACGTCATCGACGAGGCCGACACCCGACGCGGCACCGAGAGCGTGAACGCTCGCTGGGGCAACCTCAAGGCGATCCTCGCGGGCGACTTCCTGCTGGCGAAGGCATCGGAGATCGCCGCGGGGCTCGGCACCGAGGTCGCGGGCCTGCTCGCCGCCACGATCGGACGGCTCTGCGAGGGCGAGGTCCACGAGCTGCGCCGGGCGTTCGATCCGGACCGCACCGAGGACGCGTACCTCGCGGCCATCGCGGGCAAGACCGCGGCGCTCTTCGCCACGTCATGCCGCGTGGGCGCCATCGTCGGCGGCCTCCCGCGCGACGACATCGACCGCCTCACCGAGTTCGGACGCCACTACGGGATGGCGTTCCAGGTGGTCGACGACATCCTCGACGTGATCGCCACCGACGAGGAGCTCGGCAAGCCCGCCGGTCACGACATCGCCGAGGGGATCTACAACCTTCCGGTCCTGCGCGCGCTCGCGCATGGTGCCCCCGAGCTGCGTGCGCTGCTCGGTGGACCGATCGAGGGCGACGAGCTCGACCGCGCCCGCAAGCTCGTGCGCGAGTCCGACGGCGTCGCCCAGTCGATCGCCGTCGCGCGCTCGTTCGCGCAGGAGGCGGTCGACGCACTGGAGCCCTTCGGCGAGCGGCCAGCTGCCACCGCCCTCCGCGGCGCCGCGCACCACCTCGTCGACTCGCTGTAGCCCCCGACCCCCGCGTTCTCGGGTCGTTTCGTGCGGAAGACCGCGACAAAACGACTCAAGAACTGCGACCCCCGCGTTGTTGAGTCGTTTCGTTCGGAAGACCGCGACAAAACGACTCAAGAACCCGATGGGATTCAGTCCTGCTCGGGGCGCAGGGTGGGGAACAGCACGACGTCGCGGATCGACTGCGTGTCGGTGAGCAGCATCACGAGCCGGTCCATGCCGATGCCGAGACCCGCCGTCGGCGGCAACCCGTACTCGAGTGCGCGCAGGTAGTCCTCGTCGACGACCATTGCCTCGTCGTCGCCTCCCGCCTTCAGCCGGGCCTGCGCCTCGAAGCGCGCGCGCTGCTCGTCCGGGTCGACGAGCTCGGAGAACGCGTTGCACAGCTCGCGGCCCGCCACGATCGCCTCGAAGCGCTCGACCATGTCGGGCACCTCGCGGTGGTCACGCGCGAGCGGCGAGACCTCCTTCGGGTAGTCCAGCACGAACACCGGCCCCCACAGCTGGTGCTCGGTGGTCTTCTCGTAGATCTCCAGGACGAGCTTGCCGGGCCCGTAGTCGCCCTCGACCTCGACGCCGTGCTCGGTCGCGGTCCGACGCAGGTCCTCCAGCGGCATCCGCACGTCGACCCGCACGCCCGCGTGCTCCTCGACGAGATCGGTGAGCGTCGCGCGGCGCCACGGCGGCGTGAGGTCGAGCGGTCGACCGTCGTAGGTGAGCTGCGTCGTGCCGTGCAGCTCCATCGCGAGGTGCGCGACGAGCTCCTCGGTGAGCGCCATCGCGTCGTGGTAGTCGCCGTAGGCCTGGTACAGCTCGAGCATCGTGAACTCGGGCAGGTGGCGGGTCGACAGCCCCTCGTTGCGGAACACGCGGGCAAGCTCGTAGACGCGCTCGAAGCCGCCGACCGTGAGCCGCTTCAGGTAGAGCTCGGGCGCGATCCGCAGGAAGAAGTCGTGGTCAAGCGCGTTGTGGTGCGTGGTGAACGGTCGCGCGAGGGCGCCCCCCGGGATCGGATGGAACACGGGCGTCTCGACCTCGAGGAAGCCGCGGTCGTCGAGCCAGCGGCGCGTGAGGCTGAAGATCCGACTGCGCTGCAGGAACGTGACGCGGCTCTCCGGGTTGGCCCACAGGTCGACGTACCGCTGGCGGTAGCGGGTGTCGACGTCGGTGACGCCCTTCCACTTGTCGCCGAAGCCGCGACGCGTCTCGGCGAGCGTCACCCACGACGCCACCTTCAGCGAGAGCTCGCCGCGCTTGGTCTTCACGATCTCGCCCGTGGCACCCACCCAGTCGCCGAGGCTGATCTTGCAGAACGCATCAAACTCACCCGTGACCGCGGCGAGCGCGAAGAGCTGGATCTCATCGCCGCTCCCGTCGCGCAGGGTGGCGAAGGCGAGCTTGCCCTGCGCGCGGTGCAGCATGACCCGACCGGCGACCGACGCGAGGACCCCGCTCTCCTCGCCGTCGACGAGCCCGTCGTGCGCGGCGCGCAGCTCTGCCGTGCTGGCCGTGACCTCGAAGCGGTACGGGGGGATGGGCGCGGTCATGTGGCGTTCTTCTCGTAGATGAGCCGCAGGCCGTGCAGGGTCAGCCACGGTTCGACGTGCGTGATGGCGCTCGACAGCGGCCCGATCAGACCGGACAGCCCGCCCGTGGCGACGACAGTGGCATCGGCGTCGAGCTCGACGCGGATGCGCTCGCACATCCCGTCGACGAGCGACGTGTACCCGTAGATCGCGCCCGACTGCATCGACTCGACGGTGGATCGTCCGATCACGTTGCGCGGCTCGATGAGCTCGACCCGACGAAGTGCGGCGGCCCGCGCGAACAGCGCGTCGAGGCTGATGTCGATGCCAGGGAAGATGGCCCCGCCGAGGTACTCCCCCTTGGCGGAGACCGCCTCGAAGGTGGTCGCGGTGCCGAAGTCGACAACGATCGTGGGGCCGCCGAAGAGGTCGAACGCGGCCACGGCGTCGGCGATGCGATCCGCGCCGACCTCCTTCGGGTTGTCGTAGAGGATCGGCAGACCGGTGCGCACACCCGGCTCCACCACGAGCGCGGGAAAGCCGAAGTAGCGCTCGGACATGCGGCGCAGCGACCCGGTCACGCGCGGCACCGACGAGCACAGTGCGATGCCCTGGATGTCGTTGTCGTCCCAGGTCGAGCCGTGGAAGCCGAGGAACTCCTGCAGCACGAGCGCATGCTCGTCCGCCGTGCGCTCGACGTTCGTGGCGATGCGCCAGTGGTCGACGAGGTTCGAGTCGGCGAGGCGCCGGTCGAGGTTGGCGTCGACGGCGGACTCGAGGTCGTACAGCCCGACCACGGTCTGGGTGTTGCCGACGTCGAGAGCGAGCAGGAGCACGGGGCCAGACGCTACGAGGCCTCGGCCGGAGGGGTCGAACCCGTAGCAACCAACGTCTGTGAACCCTCACGTCCGCCATCCGGACACAGGGGTTCACAGACGTTGGTTACTGGAGGTCGAGGCCGATGTCGAGGGCGGGAGCCGACTGCGTGATCTGGCTCGTGCTCAGCAGATCGACGCCGGTGGCCGAGTACGCGGCAGCGGTCTCGAGCGTGATGCCACCGCTGCACTCGAGGAGCGGGCGACGGCCGCCGTGGTCGACGGCCCACGCGGCCGCGAGGTCGACAGCTGCCTTCGCCTCGACTGGCGTCATGTTGTCGAGCAGCACCGCGTCGGCACCGGCCTCGAGGGCTCGACGCAGCTGCGCGAGGTCGGTCGCCTCGACGTGCACGAGGCGACCCGGCCAAGTGGCCTTCGCCGCCGCGATCGCCGCCCCGATCTCGAGCACCTCGAGGTGGTTGTCCTTGAACATGATCCAGTCGGACAGGTTCCCGCGGTGGTTGACGGCGCCTCCCGCGCGCACCGCGGCCTTCTCCAGCGCTCGCAGCCCGGGGGTCGTCTTGCGAGTGTCCCAGACCTGCGCCGAACCCCCATCGGCCGCGGCATCCACGAACCGGCGGGTGAGCGTCGCGATCCCGGAGAGGTGACAGAGGAAGTTCAGCGCGGTCCGCTCCGCCGTGAGGATCGACGCGAGCGGGCCCGACACGGTGCCGATCACGTGGCCGCCGCGGATCGCGTCACCGTCGATCCCCCCCCACGACACCGCGACCGACCCGTCGACCTGCGCGAACGCCTCCGTCGCGCACGCGGTGCCCGCGAGCACGCCGTCGACCCGCGGGACGACCTCGGCAACCGCCATCGCACCGGGCGGAAGCAACGCCGAGGTGAGGTCGCCGAGCGGGGTCAGGTCCTCGGCGAGGGCACGCTCGACGGCCGATCGGACGGCGGCGGGGGGCGGGTCGGCAACGGCCATGCCGGAAGCCTGCCAGACCGGGGCGGCGACGCCACCGCTCGACGCGTGTCACGATGCGCCCCGCTCCGGTGTCCTCCAGAGGGTGAGAGGAGCCACGATCGACGCGCGACCGGCGGCCAGGGGTGCACGCGAAGAGGATCCCGAGGCGGCCCTCTTCGCGCGCCTGTACCCCTCGTTGCGCCGGTTCGCGGCGGTGGCCGGCCCAACCGACGTCGACCCGGACGATCTCGTGCAGGAGGCTGTGACCCGCGCGCTGCGCATCCGGCCGCTCACGACGCTCGACGACCCGGCCGCCTACCTCCGGCGCACGATCGTGAACATCGCCAAGAACCGTCGGCGGGGCCTCGCGCGAGCACGTGTCGCGCTCGACCGGCTCAGCCGCGACACCGGCACCGAGGCGGAGTACTCCTCGGACCTCACCGACCTCCAGCGCATCGGCCCCGTGGGCCGGGCCCTGCTGTTCCTCGTCGAGGTCGAAGGGTGGACCTACGCAGCGGCGGGCGAGCAGCTCGGCATGAGCGAAGACGCTGCTCGCACGTCCGCGTCCCGCGCGCGGCGCCGCCTGCGGACCGAGCTGGAAGGCGAGCGATGAGCGACGACCTGAACCGAGATCTGGAGGCGATGGCGACCCGCGGCACACCGCGAGGCGCCGACGACGTGCTGCGAGCGGCCCGCGCCGAAGCCGCGGCGACACCAGCGGGGCGCACCCGCGCTCGGATCACCGCGATCGCCGCCGTGCTGGCGATCGTCGCGGCCACGGCGGTGGTGCTCCGATCCTCCGCTGACGACGGCCCTCCTCCGTCGGCGGGCCGCTCCACCTCCTCGACCTCTGACGCGCCCGTCGTCGCGCTCAACGCGTCGACCCTCGTGCGCTTCGACGACTGCGCGGCGCTCCTCGATGAGCTCAAGACCCGCGCGCTCGACCACGTCGGCCCGTACGGGATCACCGGCCTGGGTCCCTGGGGCATGTACTACGGCGGGGAGGAGGACCCGTCGTCCTTCGCGAGACGAGCGTTCGCGAGCCCCGTACTGCTCACGGTGACGCAGAACAGCTCCGGCACGAACACGCAGGAGACGGGAGTCGACGAACCGGACAGCGTGGAGACCGACGGCAGGCGGCTCTTCATCGTGCGCGACGGCACGCTGCGCGTGGTCGACGCGGAGTCGGCGAAGCTGACCTCCACCGTCCCACTCGGCGTCGCGAACGTCAGCGGCGCGGTGCTCGTCGGCGACGCGCTGGTCGTCCTCGCCAACGAGCCCCTCTCCGATCGCACCCGCGGCGAGGCGAAGATCGTCGTGCTCGACGTCGCGGCAGCGCCCGTCGTGAGGTCGCGGATCACCGCCAAGGGCGTGCTCGTCGACGCCCGCGTCGTCGACGGGCGCGTGCACGTCGTGCTCGCGAGCAGTCCGACCCTCGCGTTCACCTACCCGACCGCCGGCGGCAAGCAGGCCGCGGATGCGGCCACGGCCGCCAACCGGGAGCGCATCAACGCCTCGACGATCGACGACTGGCTGCCGCACTGGCGCGTCACCGATGACAAGGACCAGGCGATGGTCGACGACGAGCGGATCACGGCGTGCTCCGACGTGCGTCATCCGCAGTCCTTCGCGGGCTTCGACCAGACGACGCTCCTCACGCTCGATCTCGCGGACCCGCAGGCCAGCGACGCGACCTCCGTGGTCGCCTCGAGCAGGCTCGTCTACGGCAGCACGGACAGCGTCTACGTCGCGACCAACGCGTACGACGATCTGGTCGGTGGCCGGTCGGCATCGGTCCGGACCGACCTCCACCGCTTCGCCATCGACGGCACCGGTGCGCCCACCTACACCGCGTCTGGCGCCGTCGAGGGCTACGTCTCCAGCGCGTTCGGGCTCTCGGAGTACGACGGCCACCTGCGCGTGGCGTCGACGACCTACGACGGCGGGACCGAGTCCCGCGTCACGGTGCTCGTGGAGCGCGGCGGTGAGCTCGTCACGACGGGTGTCGTGTCGGGCTTGGGACCCGGTGAGGACATCGAAGGGGTCCGCTTCCTCGGCGAGCTCGGGTACGTGGTCACCTTCCGTCGAACCGACCCATTGTTCGTGATCGACCTCCGTGACCCCGTCACACCGAGGCTCGCCGGCCAGCTGAAGGTGCCCGGCTACAGCGCCTACCTGCACCCCGTCAACGACGGGCTCGTGCTCGGCGTGGGCCACGACGGCACGGAGACCGGCAGGCTCACCGGCGCCGCCGTCTCCCTCTTCGACGTACGCGACCCGTCAGCGCCGACCCGGGCCGACCTCGCGGCGTTCGGGCCCACGACGACGCCGCTGACCGAGGCGGACCACCACGCCTTCACCTGGTGGCCGAGCACGAACACCGCCTATGTGCCGGTGGGCGTGCTCGGTGCGCCGTCGCGCGTCGAGGTGGTGCGCGTGGAGGGCCGCGCCCTGCGATCCATCGGCACGATCCGAGCCGCCGGCGCCGGCGCACCGACGGACGCGATCTTCGACCGCATCGTCGTGATCGGTGACCGGCTCCTGTCGGTGAGCGAGCTCGGCGTGCAGATCAGCGACCGCGCCACGCTCGCGCCGATCGCCTGGGTCTCGCTTCGCTGAGCAGCGTGCCCGCGGCCGCAGGAGCTCAGCCGAAGCCGCGGTTGTCCTGCTTCAGCGCGGTGTCCACCGCCAGCGAGGACGCGACGACGAGCGAGCGCAGCGGCTCTTCCAACGGCCGGTGGATCTGCACGACGAAGTTGTCGGCCGTCGTGAACACCGTCTTCGCCAGGCCCTCCCAGGTCTTCGTGATCCGTGCGACCTCGTTGCCGGAGCTGTCCGACACGTTGAAGTTCCACGCCCGCCAGTTCTCGGCGTTGATCGAGCCGTAGGTGTGACCGCCCGCCTCCAGGTTGAAGCGGATCTTCCCGATGGCGTTCTGCTGCACGATCGCGCCGACCTCGTTGCCGTGGCCGTCCTGGATGAGCACGCGCGACTTCAGGACCTTCGCCGGCCGGGTGAGTGCGAGCAGCACGTTGCCCTGCATGTCGACCACCTGGAGCTTGTGGGTCATGAACTGGTCGTAGGAGGTGAGGACACGGATCACCTTCTTCGCGGCCGACTGCCCGACCTGGCGCACCGCACCGATCTGCACGCCGTTCTGATCGTAGATCGCGTACTCGTTGTTGACCTCGATGAGCTTGGCCTTCTGGTTCACCACGAGGACGGGCTCGGTGAAGATCGATCCGCCGCCCTGCGCCCCGGTGACCGCTCCCACCTTCTGCGCGTCGGCGACGATCTTCTCGGTGGCGCGTGCGGTGGTGGGGACGTGCGTGCCCTGCGTCGGCGGGTCGACCGACTGCCGTCCGTGCGACGACACGTGCTCGGTCCACTGCGACCCGTCCCAGTAGCGCAGCTCGTGGCGGCCCAGTGGGTCGGGGTACCAGTTCGGCGGCGTCTGCTGCGGTGTGTCCGTCATGGCTCGGAGGCTACCCAAGCGTGCCAGCGCCGCCGATGACGAAGCGGACGCGGAGGTCGTCGCGCGACTCGGGGAAGTCGCTCCGCGTGTGGGCCCCACGGCTCTCCTCACGCGCGAGGGCGGCGGCACACAGCGCGCGCCCGACGGTCGCGAGGTTCCGGAGCTCCCAGGCTCCGGGGTCGTCGCCGACCACGACGCCATCGCAGGCCGCAGCGGCGACGGCGAGCGACTCCGCAGAGCGCATGACGCCTGCGTGCGAGGTCATGGTCCGCTGGAGCGCGGCCCGGTCGCCCACCTCGCGACGACCGACCGGCTCCAGCACGAGGGGCCTGCCACCGATCTCGCCCACCCCCAGGGCCGAGCCCATCGCTCCCGTCGGCGCGGGGCCTGACACGCCGCGGTCGATCGCTTCGACGACGCGGGGACCGAACACCATCCCGTCGAGCAGCGAGTTCGACGCGAGGCGGTTGGCGCCCATCACGCCGTTGCAGCTCGTCTCGCCTGCCACCCAGAGCCCCGGAAGCGACGACGCGCCGTCGAGGTCGGCCAGCACGCCCCCACAGCTGTAGTGCGCGGCCGGCGCGATCGGCAGCCAGTCCTTCGCGGGGTCGAGACCCACCGCGGCCAACGCCGCCATGATCGTGGGAAAGCGGTCCGAGAACCGCTCGAGGTCGGTGGCATCCAGCCACAGGTGCTCGACGCCCTGCTCGAGCATGCGGGTGGCGATGGCGCGACTGACCTTGTCTCGCGAGAGCATCTCGTCGACGAACCGCTCGCCCTTCGCGTCGCGGAGCAGCGCGCCGTGCCCGCGCAGCGCCTCCGACAGCAGCGGCCGCGGCATCAGCGGATGGTGGAGCGCCGTCGGGTGGAACTGCTCGAACTCCACGTCGGCAACCGCGACGCCAGCGCGCAGCGCCATCGCGACACCGTCACCCGTGGCCTCGCTCGGGTTGGTGGTGACGTCAAAGAGCTGACCGTACCCACCCGTGGCGAGCAGCACGTTGGCCGCGCGCACCTCGAGCCGCTCGCCCGGCGCGCGGAGCGCGACGACGCCGCGACAACGGCCGTCCTCCACGATCAGATCGAGCGCGAACGTGCTCTCGTGCACGACGCGCACCGACTCGCGCACGGCGTCGACGAGCGTCCGCTCGATCTCGGCTCCGGTCGCCGCACCGCCCGCGTGCACGATCCGCGGAAGCGAGTGCCCACCCTCGCGAGCGAGCTGGAGCTGGCCGTCGGTGTCACGGTCGAAGGCGGCGCCGAGCGCGATGAGCTCGTGCACGCGCGCTGGCCCCTCGTCGACGAGCACCCGCACCGCGTCGACATCGCACAGCCCAGCACCCGCGGCGAGCGTGTCCGCGAGGTGCAGGTCCGTCGAGTCGGGATCGCCGCCGAGCACGGCGGCCACGCCGCCCTGGGCCCAGCGCGTGGTGGCCTGCTGCAGCTCCGCCTTCGTGAGCACCCCGACCCGCATGCCGTGGAGCTCCGCTGCCCGCACCGCTGCGGAGAGCCCCGCCACGCCCGAGCCGAGCACCAGGAGATCGAGATCAGGCACAGCCAAGGTCTACAGGCTGCGGACGCGACTCCTACTCGACGTCGACGTACCGGTGCGGCGCCGGGCCTGCGCCCTCCGCGGCGATCCGTTCGGCCGCGCGCGCGTCGACGACTCGGTTCGAGCGATCGACGTGCACGACGATGGGCTGGTAGCCCGCGAGCTCAGCCTCGTCGTAGTCGGCGTAGGAGATGACGATGACCCGATCGCCTCGCGAGACGAGGCGGGCCGCGGCGCCGTTGAGGCAGATCGCGCCCGAGCCCCGCGCCCCTTCGATCACATAGGTCTCGAGCCGGGCGCCGTTGTCCACGTCGACGACGGCGACCTGCTCGAACTCGCGCAGGTCCGCCTCGTCCATCAGATCGCGGTCGATGGTGATCGACCCCACGTAGTGCAGGTCGGCGTCCGTGACGGTGGCGCGGTGGATCTTGCTCTTCATCATGCGTCGCCGCATCAGATGGCTCCCTTCGGTGGGCGCCGCTCGCGGTCGCCCCCTGGTCAACGCTTCATCATGCGCTGTCGACGGGATTCGACGCCAACGCGCCACCTACCTCCACGCCGACGTTGTCGATGAGACGGGCACGTCCGAAGCGAACGGCGGCGAGCAGCCGCAGCGTGCCCTGCAGCGGGTCAGGCACCTCGAAGGTGCCCGCGTCGACGACCTCGGCGTAGTCGACCACGCCGAGCGGCTCCTCCGCGAGCCGCGCCAGCATCACAGCACGCACCGTCGCGGCATCGCGCACACCGTCGAGCACGGTCAGACGACCCTGCTCGAGCGCGTCGTGCACCACGGGCGCGGCGGCCCGCTCCTCGCGGGTGAGGTATGCGTTGCGGCTCGACATCGCCAGCCCGTCCGGCTCGCGCACCGTGGGGCACCCGACAACCTCGACGGGGATCGACAGGTCGCGCACCATCTGTCGGATCACCGCGAGCTGCTGGAAGTCCTTCTCCCCGAAGTAGGCGCGGCATGGGCCGACGATCGCGAACAGCTTCGCGACCACCGTGGCGACGCCGTCGAAGTGCGTCGGCCTCGCCCGACCCTCGAGCACCGTGGACACGCCGGACACCGACACGGTCGTCCGCACGGCCTCGGGGTACATCTCCTCGACGGAGGGCACGAACAGGATGTCGACGCCGCACTCCTCGGCGAGCGCGGTGTCGCGAGCGAGGTCGCGCGGGTACGCCTCGAGGTCCTCCGTGGGTGCGAACTGGAGCGGGTTCACGAACACGGAGGCGACGACGACATCGGCCCCATTGCTCGCCGCGCCCATGAGCGACGCGTGACCCGCGTGGAGGTACCCCATCGTCGGCACGAACCCGACCGAGGCACCGGCGGCGCGGCGCGCGTCGAGCAGCGCGCGCAGCGCCGCGATCGACTCGATCGTGGTCAGGGGCACAGGCGGCGCGCCTCCTCCGCGAGCGCCGCGTAGGCGGCGCGCTCGGCTGCGGGCAGCGAGTCGAGGTGCCGTGCGACCGTGGCCTCGTCGCCGCGGCGAACCGGCCCCGTCAGCGCAGCCGCGGGACCCAAGGCCGCAACGTCGTCGAGCGCACCCCTCGCGAGATCGAAGTAGGCGTCGAGCGGCGCGCCGATCGAGCCCGCCACACGCTCGACCTGCCCGAGGAGCGCCACGAGGTGGTTCGAAGCGATCACCGCCGCCGCGTGATAGCGAGCCCAGTCGTCCTCCTCGACGCGCACGATGCGCCCGTGGAGCTCTTCCACGATCTCCTCGGGCATCGGGTCGCCCAGCGTCGAGAGCCCGAACCAGGCGCCCACGAGTCGGTCGGCGCCGCGGTCGGGATCGGGAAGGGCGACGAGCGGGTGGAGCACCCCGACGCGCGGGTGACCTGCGAGCGCGGCGAGGCCGAGAGACCCGGAGAGGTGTGCGACCACGACCTCAGCGCTCGGTTCGATCGCTGCGGCCACCGCGGCCACCGCCGAGTCAGGAGTGGCCACCACCACGAGGTCCACGCCCTGCCCCGCCCGCGACAGGTCGGCACCGCGCGCGAGCGGCGGGTCGACCGGCCAATGTGCGCGCGCGAGCGCCCGGTGCAGCGCCCCGCCCGCTCGGCCGTCGCCGATGATCCGGACGCGCCTCACGACGGCGACGCCTCATCGCCGTCGTGGTCGAGCGTGCCGGCCAGCACCACCTCGCCGGCCGAGGCGGCGACGAGCGCGGCCGGCACGAGCTCGGGGGCCAGGTCGGCGAGCGGTGCGAGCACGAACCGCCGGTCCCACATGCGCGGGTGCGGGACCTGCAGATCGGCGTCGTCGACGATCTCGCCGTCGACCCAGAGCACGTCGACATCGAGGGTGCGCGGGCCCCATCGCTCCTCGCGCACGCGCTGCGCCGCCGCCTCGAGGCGCTGGCACTCGGCGAGGAGCCCACGCGCGTCGAGCTCGGTCTCGAGCTCGACCACGAGGTTCAGGTAGGGCCCTTGGCCCGGCGGGCCACCGACCGGTGCGGTCTCGTAGACGGGTGACACTCGGGTGACCCCGGCGAGGCGGCGCACCCCGCCGCGCAGGTGCGCCCACCGGTCGCCGAGGTTGGAACCGAGACCGAGGTACGCCCGGGTCACGCCCGCGACCGTGTCACGAACGTGACCGTGTGAGGCGCACACCCGAGGTGGCGAGCTGCTGGGCGACGGGCGGGCGCAGCTTGCGCACCCACACCGTGACGGCATCGATGCGGGCGTCGGCGCCGAGCACCGCGCACGCGACCCGATCGGCCAGCGCCTCCAGCAGGGCGAAGGAGGTGGACGTCACGACCTCCTCCGCGACCTCGCACAGCGCGCCGTAGTCGACCGTGTCCGCGAGGGAGTCGCTCTGTGCAGGCATGCCGAGGTCGAGCATCACGTCGAGGTCGAGCTCGAGCGGCTGCGGCTGCGTGCGCTCGTGGTCGAGGACGCCCACGATCCCCGAGAGGTGCAGGCCGCGCAGCTCGATGGCGTCCCCAGCGGTCACGATGCGCCTACTGCGGCAAGGTCCCTGCGAGGGCGACGAGGTCGCGTCCGGTGGGGCCCATCTGGCGCCCCAGGAGGCGCTCCACGACCGAGGTCGCCTGTGGTGCGAGCGGCACGACACCGGCCCAGAGCAGGTAGCCGCCCATGAGACCCGCCACGCGGTCGGACAGCTCGTCCTGGTGCACGAGCACCTTGCCCCCGGCGGCGAGCATCGCGGCGAGCTCGGGGAAGAGCGTGACCGCGATCGAGCGCGGCTCGTCGTGGACGCCAAACGGGAGGTGACGCCACGCCACGCCGAGCTCGTCGTAGTTGTGCAGGTTGTGCGGTGACGGGATCAGCGTGACGACGCAGGTGAAGCCCTGCTCGCGGATCCAGATGATCTCCTCCTGACGACGCACACGACGGTGGTTTGCGCCGTACCCGCCTGGCCGCTCGCACACGGCGAGCTTGTCCTTCAGGATCCACGCGAAGTTCCGCGGCTGGATGCCCTGCGCCCACTTTCCCTTCATCGCCACCCGTCGTGCTCCCTCTCGTTCGGCGCGCTCACTGGTGCACCCAGCGGGATGCACCCAGTGAGCAATCGGCACTTCGTGCCGGGTAACGCACTGTGCTGATGGTTCGCTCGCTGCGCTCGCTCACGCGGCCACTGCCTTGTCGACGTGACCGCCGATGACCTGCGCCGCGTGCGCAGTGGCGCGCACGTCGTGCGCGCGCACCATGCGCACGCCACAGGCCATGGCCCACGTGGCGGTGGCAAGCGAGCCCTCCAGCCGGTCGGCGGTGCGTGCAGGTCCGTTCGCGCCGTCAGATGCCCCGAGGAGCGCCCCGAGGAACCCCTTCCGGCTGGTGCCGATCAGCACCGGGTGCCCGCAGGCGACCAGCACGTCGAGGTGCGCGAGCAGCGCGAGGTTGTGCGCCTGCGTCTTGCCGAAGCCGATGCCCGGGTCGATCCACACCTCGGGGACGCCGGCGGCGAGCGCCGCGTCGGCGCGCGCGACCAGCACGTCGCGCACCTCCCGCACGACGTCGTCGTAGCGGGGAGCGTCCTGCATGGTGGCCGGCTCTCCTTGGGCGTGCATCGCCGCCCAGGTCACGCCGAGCTCCGCGGCAACGTGTCCGAGGGCGGCGCCGACGTCGTTGAGCATCGTGGCGCCCGCCGCCACCGCGGCGCGCGCCACCCCGGCCTTGCGCGTGTCGATCGACACGCTGATGCCCTCGTTCGCGAGTGCCTCCACGACGGGGAGGACCCGACGGAGCTCGGTGGCCTCGGACACCGGCGTGGCACCGGGGCGCGTCGATTCGCCCCCGACGTCCACCCAGGAGGCCCCCTCGGCGACGAGCGCGCGGCCATGCGCGACAGCGGCGGCGGGGTCGACGAAGCGCCCCCCGTCGGAGAAGGAGTCGGGGGTGACGTTGAGCACGCCCATCACCAGTGGAAGCACGGCGGGAGTCTAGGACAGACCCCCCACAGCACCCCGGTCCACCCCAGTACATTCCATGTTGTTCTGCTGATCCGGCGATCAGGTGGGCGGCGCGGTTCCGCAGCGGTCTGCGAAGAACGAGAACGACGCCTTGTGCGCCCCGGCGGTCGACACCCTGGCCATCAGCGCGGGCTGTGCGGCGGTGAGCGCAGCGATCGCCGCGTCACGATCCCCCTTGGCCGCGCTGACGGCCTCAGAGATCGCTCGGTAGTCGGCCAGGAGCACGGCGACGTCGCCTGGCGCGTCCTTCGGCAGGTTCGCCGCAGCCTCCTCGATCAGCCCGGCGAGCTGCGCGTTCTGGCCGAGCACCTCCGTGGGGCCGCCGCCGCTCGCCGCGGGGGCCGTACCCAGCGCCTCGAGCGCCCGGATCGCGACGCAGAAGCGGCTCTGGTCGAGTGGCGCCGTGGTGGTCGTGGTGTCCGACGACTCCCTGGTGGTGGGGGCGGCAGCCGACCCGCCGCCCCCGCACGCGGCGAGCACGACGAGGAAGGGCAGGACGCGGCGAAGGCCCCAGCGGCGCACGACGTCAGCCTCGACCGGTGATGAGCCGCATCGCCTCTTCCCGCGTCGCGATGTTCTGCCGGAACAGCCCGCGCACCGCGGAGGTGACCGTGGTCGACCCCGACTTCTGGATCCCGCGCATCGACATGCACAGGTGCTCGGCCTCGAGCACCACCATCACACCGCGCGGCTCGAGCGTGCGCTCCATCGCGTCGGCGATCTGCACGGTGAGGGTCTCCTGCACCTGGGGCCGGCGGCTGTAGCCGTCGACGAGCCGTGCGATCTTCGAGAGCCCCGTGATGCGCCCGTCCTTGCCGGGGATGTAGGCGACGTGCGCCTTGCCGATGAACGGGATGAGGTGGTGCTCGCAGATCGAGTAGAGCGGGATGTCGCGCACCATGACCATCTCGTCGTGGTTCGACTCGAACGTGACCGTGAGGTGGTCGGCAGGGTTGTCGTGCAGCCCCGAGGTGATCTCCGCGTACATGCGAGCCACGCGCTCGGGTGTGTCGAGGAGACCGTCGCGGTCGGGGTCCTCCCCGATCGCCTCGAGGATCTCGCGGACTGCCTTTGCGATCCGGTCGAGGTCCATCGGCGTGTCGATCGGCGGCCGGGGCCGCGTGGGGCCATTCATCGATCAGGTGCCGCTGGGACGTGGAGCGGGAGC
Source organism: Microthrixaceae bacterium (assembly GCA_052390255.1). Lineage (GTDB taxonomy): Bacteria > Actinomycetota > Acidimicrobiia > Acidimicrobiales > VFJN01 > VFJN01. Next base: position 9,468 of record JBQTHC010000048.1, on the reverse strand, counting down.
GGTGACCCGTCGACGCCACCAGCGGCGTCGGGGCACGACGACCTCAGGGAGCGCGACGGGAGCGTTCGAGGTGACGGGCTCGCGCACCGGGATCGCGACTGGATCCGGCGTGCGTGGGGTGCCGTCGGCGGGGGCGGACGGTGCGGGCACCTCGATCCCGGTGCCCTTGTCGAGCGGGCCGAAGATCTCCGCGAGGTCCGCGTCTTCGAGGGTCTCCTTCTCGACGAGCTTGGTCGCGAGCTCGTCGAGGATCGCACGGTGCGCCACGAGGATCGAACGGGCTCGATCGTGCGCGGTGTCGATCAGCCGACGCACCTCGGCGTCGACGACGCCCGCGACCTCCGCGGAGTAGTCGGCCTCGTGGCCGTAGTCGCGCCCGAGGAAGACCTCGGTCTTGGCCTTGCCGAGCTGTTGCGGACCGAGTCGCTCGCTCATCCCGTACTGCGTCACCATCCCGCGCGCGATGTCGGTGCAGCGCTCGATGTCGTCGGAGGCGCCCGTGGTGATCTCGCCGAAGGCGAGCTCCTCCGCGGTGCGGCCACCGAGCAGCATCGCCATGGAGTCCTCGAGCTCCGTGCGCGTGCGGAGGTACTTGTCCTCCGTGGGCAGGGCCAAGGTCCAGCCGAGGGCCCGGCCGCGGGCCACGATCGACACCTTGTGGATCGGGTCCGTGCCTTCGAGGACGTGTCCCACGAGCGTGTGACCACCCTCGTGGTAGGCGATCGTGAGCTTCTCCTTGTCGCTCATGATGCGGTTCTTGCGCTCCGGTCCGGCGAGCACCCGATCGATCGCAGCCTCCAGCTCGGCGTGCCCGATGAGCTGCAGGTCTCGTCGTGCGGCGAGCAGCGCGGCCTCGTTCATCAGGTTCGCGAGGTCAGCACCCGTGAAGCCGGGCGTGCGCCGTGCGAGCACGTCGAGCCGCACGTTCGGCTCGAGCGGCTTGCCCTTGGCGTGCACCTCGAGGATGCCCTTTCGGCCCTCGAGGTCGGGGCGGTCCACCACGATCTGGCGATCGAAGCGCCCAGGGCGCAGCAGGGCCGGGTCGAGGATGTCCGGGCGGTTCGACGCGGCGATGAGGATGACGCCGGTGCGTGCGTCGAAGCCGTCCATCTCGACGAGCATCTGGTTGAGCGTCTGCTCCCGCTCGTCGTGACCACCGCCGAGCCCTGCGCCGCGATGGCGGCCGACGGCGTCGATCTCGTCGACGAAGATGATCGACGGCGCGGCGGCCTTCGCCTGCTCGAAGAGATCACGGACGCGGCTCGCGCCGACGCCGACGAACATCTCCACGAAGTCGGAGCCCGAGATCGAGAAGAAGGGCACGCCTGCCTCGCCGGCCACCGCACGAGCGAGCAGCGTCTTGCCGGTGCCGGGGGGGCCGTAGAGCAGCACCCCCTTCGGGATCTTGGCGCCGATCGCCTGGAAGCGAGCGGGGCTCTGGAGGAAGTCCTTGATCTCCTGGAGCTCCTCCACCGCCTCGTCGCAGCCGGCGACGTCGCTGAACGTGACCTTGGGCTCGTCCTTGGAGACCTGCCGCGCCTTCGCCTTGCCGAACTGCATCACGCGGCTGCCCGCCCCCTGCATCGAGTTCATCACGAAGAAGAACGCACCGATGAGCAGCACGAACGGGAGGAGGCTGAACAGAAGCGTCGTCCAGATCGACTCCTGCTGCTGATCGACCTCGAGCGCGATGGCGGGGCGGGCGTCGCCGATCTCGGTGGCGAGCTCGTCGGCGAACTCCTGCGGGTACGCGACCTTGAACTTCTCGCCGTTCTCGAGCTCTCCGGTGATCTCGTGCGAGCGGTCCTTGATCGTGGCCTTGACGACGTCGTCCGCGGCCACCTTGGCGCGGAACTCGGTGAGCGTCAGATCTGTGGGCTTGGGGCCCTGGTTGAGCCACTGCGAGGCGATCAAGACCGCGATCGCGGCGAGCAGCAGATAGGCGAGGACGGTGCGGGAGGGGCGCTTCACGATGGCAGAAGGCTACCGGCGTGCCTTCCGGTCCGACATCTCACCGAGGGGCCACGCCCTATCCGTCGCCTTCGAACACGCACACGTACGGCAGGTTGCGGTACTTCTCCGCGAAGTCGAGTCCGTAGCCGATCACGAACTTCGGCGGGATGCGGAAGCCGACGTAGCGGAGATCGTCGTCGGTCTTCTGAAGCCCCTCGCGAACGAGCAGGGCACAGACCTCGAGGCTCGCGGCACCGCGCGCGGCGAGCGTCTTGCGCAGGTAGGAGAGCGTCAGACCGGAGTCGATGATGTCCTCCACGATGAGGACGTCACGACCCGTCAGATCGATGTCGAGGTCCTTGACGATCCGCACGACGCCTGACGTTCGAGTGGCGTTCCCGTACGAAGAGACCGCCATGAAGTCGATCTCGACGGGGAGCGCGATCTGTCTCGCGAGGTCGCTCATGAACATCGCCGCGCCCTTGAGGACGCCGATCAGGAGCGGCGAGCGCCCCTCGTAGTCGGCGGTGATCGCGGCGCCGAGCTCGGCCACCCGCTTCTGGAGGGTCTCCGCGTCGACGACGACCTCGCCCAGGTCGGCGCTGTCGATCAGGTGCGCGCGACCGGGATCGGACGACATGCGAGCAACGTACCGGAGCCACGGCCGCCGGGACACACTGCCCCGGTCGAGGGCGTGAGCCGCTCTCCGTCAGGGCGCGAGCCGGAGTCGCCCGTTGCTTCGTCGGACGGACCGCCCTGCACCGACCTCGCACCCGACTGCCTCTCCGCGTGCGACCGCGAGGACCCGTTCGACCGTTGCGGCATCAGGCGGGTACTGCTCGGACCCGGTGCGCAACCACCGGCGGACCGCGCGGCGCGCGAGCGCAACGGGCGCGGCGCTCAACCCGCGGGCGTCGGTCGGGTCGATGGCCGCCGACAGCTCGTCGAGCAGCGCAGCGTCGGCCCGCAGCAGGTCGGCCTGCCTCGCGAGGACGCCGACGACGTCGCGCTCGGCGATCTCGTCGAGGATCGGGAGGATCTCGTGACGCACCCGGTTGCGGCGATGTGCCGGGTCCCGGTTGGAGGGATCGACCACCGGCACGAACCCGAGCGCTGCGCACACTGCCTCGGTGTCGCCGCGGCGCAGCGCACGGATCGGCCGGCGCTCGGGTGCGTAGCCCAAGAGGCCGTCGAGCGCCGCGCCGCGCAGCAGGTTCAGGACGATCGTCTCGGCCTGGTCGTCGGCGGTGTGGCCCGTGAGCACGTCGGGAGGCAGCGCCGCGTAGCGAGCGGCCCGTGCGCGTGCCTCGAGGTTCGGCCCGGGCTCGACGGTGACCTGCACCGATCGGAACGCCGCGCCCACTCGCTCGGCGGCGCCAGCGACGACGTCGGCCTCGCGCGCTGAACCGGGCCGCAGCCCATGGTCGACGTGGATCGCGGTGACCGCGCACCCTGAAGCCCTTGCGAGCGCGAGCAGCGCGAGCGAATCCGCGCCCCCCGACACCCCGCACGTCACGCTCGTCCCCTTCGGGGGGAACGCGCAGCGACGCAACAGGACCGGGATCAGATCGGCCGCGGCTCGTGGGGCACCGGCGAGGTCAGCCTCGGCACCCGATCCCATGAGCTCGGTCAGCCGTCGAGCACCGCGTCGAGATCACCCGCACGGAGGATCCGAAGCAGATCGGTGACGTCGCCCACCTCGAGCTTGCGCCCGATCCGTCGCAGGCTCGCATAGATGTTGGACCGGCTCATCGAGAGCATCGTGGCAGCGTCGCTCACCGATGCGGTCTCGCGCAGCGCGCGCAGAAGCGTGCGCTGCTTCTCCGTGAGCGAGCCTCCCGCCTCTCGACCGCGTGCCGCTGGTGGCGGGGGCGCGGGCGTCGCGCTGCGAAGGTGCTCCAGGGCGCCGAGGCGAGGGCGCGGCGCGCCTGGGGCGGCGGCAGCACCCGCCGAGCCCTTCTCGATTCGGGCCAGTCGCTCCAACGCTTGCTGCTGGGCAGCCTTGCGCTGCACGGGCTCCGGATCCCCCTCGAGCGCCGTGTGCACCGCTCGCACCAGCGCCTCCGGCGTGACCGGCTTGGGCAGGTACTCGACCGCGCCCTCGATGCCGCCGCGCACCTGGTCGTAGTCACTGCCGAGCGCGGTGAGCATCACCACCGGGATCGTGCGGACGAGGACATCCTCGTCGGCCTTGAGGCGCTCCAGCACCTCCCAGCCGTCCATGCGCGGCATCATCACGTCGAGGACGACCACATCGGGCTGGTGATCGTGCACGGCGGCGAGGGCGGCCTCGCCGTCGGACGCCGCGATCACGTCGTGGCCATCCATCTCCATGTTCACTCGCACGAACAGAAGGATGTCCGGCTCGTCGTCGACGATCAGCACCTTGGCCATGTCGCCGCGACCTTACTGACCGCATCCGCAGCGGCGCTGGAACCGCGCGACGGCTCGGGTCAGCCGACGAGCTCCTCGGAGAGCCGCACGCGCTGGAGCCACTCCTCGGGGTCTCGGATCTCGGCGAGCGTCGGGAGCCAGCTGGCGCCGCGCCACACGGGATCGAGCGCACCAGGGCCACCGCCGAGCCGCTCGACCTCCTCGATGAAGCGCTCGCCCTGTGCGTACTGGTTGATCTTGGCTTCGAGCCCGATCAGCCGCTGCAGGAGCTTCGTGCCTGGGCTCGCGCTCGCGCGACGCTCGCGCAGCACCCGGGCGAACCGATGTGCGCTCGGGATCTGGTCGGCACCCGCGCGGTCCATCGTGATGTCACCGTGACCTTCGAGCAGGCTCATGAGGCCGCCGATCTTGTCGAGCACGAGTCGCTGCTCGGGGCTCGCCAGGAGGCTCACGATCCCGCCGTCGTCGAGCGGACGGCGTCCCGCTCGCAGGTCGGTGACCACGCGCGTGAGGGCGTCGAGGAAGCGCTTCGGGTCGGGGTCGACGGATTCGAGCGTCGACTGCACGAGCCCGAGGTAGTGCTCCCGCAGCCACGGCACACCGGTGAACTGCGCGCGGTGGGTGACCTCGTGCAGCGCGAGCCACAGCCGGACCTCGCGGGGCGGGAACGCGAACCGCTTCTCGAGCGCGAGCACGTTGGGACCGACGTAGTAGACGAGGTCCTGGTCGTCGAGCGACGCGACGGCGGGATCGTCGACCACGAGCATGTCGTACTGACCGAGGACCCGAGCCGACATCCAGCCGAGCAGGAGCCCCACTTCGGCGCCGGCCACCTTGCGGGCGGCGCCGGACGCGACCGACGTGCCGAGCCGAGCGTCGAGCTTGTCGGTGAGCGGACGCAGGAGCCGCTGGAACGATCCGACGTTGGCGCGGACCCAGCCTTGGCGGTCCGTGACGCGGGCCCGTGCCGGACCGCTCAGCGATCGCAGCCCCGTGGCCTGTGCGACGAGCTCCTCGGCCTGCGCGGTGGCCTCGTCGAAGTCGCGCTGGAGCGAGTGCCCGAGGTACGACTCGGCGAAGGGCTCGCGACCGCCCGCCCGGACCGCGACCCGCTCGGCGAGCTGCCAGTCGACGGGGCCGGGACTCACCGGCTACTCGTCGCGCCCGTACTTCGGCGCCTGTGTCTTGCGCAGGTACTGCGCGAAGACGGCCACGCTGGCCGGGACGACGGCCGTGATGACGAGGACTGCACCGATCCAGTAGTGCCAGACGACGGCGAACATGAGGCGATCGTAGACCGGCGCCCCACCGCGGCTGGAAACCCCACCAACCAACGTCTGTGAACCCCCACGGCCGCCATGCGGCCGCATCAGTTCACAGACGTTGGATGGCGGCTTCGATCCGAGCCAGCAGCTCGGGCGGCGCGGCGTCGTGGCAGCGCTGCTGGATGCACCGACGCAGGTCCGCGTAGAAGTCGTACGGCTCGGCGCACGGTGCACAGTCGTCGAGGTGCATCGTGATCTGCTCGCGCTTGGCGTCGTCGATCTCGCCCGCGAGCAGGTGGTAGATCTCGTGCAGTGCGTCCTCGCACTGCGGCTTGAGCGGGGAGTCGTCGGTCGACATGGTCAAGTGGCCGGATCTGCGGCGGGCTCGGCGAGCCGGTGGGACACGGCGAAGTCGTACAACAGCTTCTCCAGCGCCTTTCTTCCGCGGTGGAGGCGGCTCATCACCGTGCCGATCGGGATGTCCATGATCTCGGCGATCTCCTTGTACGAGAAGCCCTCGACGTCGGCCAGGAGCACGGCCATCCGGAAGTTCTCGGGGAGCTCCTCGACCGCGGCCTTCACCTCCGCCTCGCTGAACAGGTCCATCAGCTCGTCTTCTGCAGACCTGCTCGCACGTGCCGCCTCCAGCCCGCCGAGGCGCCGGTAGAGGTAGAGGTCCTCCACCTCGTCGAGGTCGGTCTCGTCGGGCCTGCGCTGCTTGGCCCGGTATGCGTTGATGTACGTGTTCGTGAGGATCCGGTAGAGCCACGCCTTCAGGTTGGTCCCCGCCTCGAAGCCACCGAAGCCGCGGTAGGCCTTGAGATAGGTCTCCTGGACGAGATCCTCGGCGTCTGCGGCGTTGCGCGTCATGCGCAGGGCCGCCGAGTAGAGCGAACCCATGTGCTCCATCGCCAGCTCGGCGAAGTGCGCTTGGTCGGCCACGTTGCGAACCTACCGTCGCGGGAGCGGTGGACCCCACTCGCGCGCCCGAGGCCGCGGCGGAGACGTCAGCTCGATGACGGGCCGCGCCCGAGTCGCCGTCGCCGCCCCGGCGGCGCGGGCGCCCCACCCTCGGTGCGCGCGTTGGGACTGCGACGCAGCGCGTGGAACACCAACCGCTCCGCCACGTGACCGGGATCGAACGGCTTCGTGATGTACAGATCCGCGCCGAGTCGCGTGCCGCGCAGGATGTCGGAGGGCCGCGTCTTCGCGGTGAGCATCACGATCGCCATCGCGCGCCCGTGCTCGGTGTGCCGCAGCTCGGCGAGCACGTCGAAGCCGTCCTTGTCGGGGATCATCACGTCGAGCACGACGCCGTGTGGACGCTCCGCCTTGGCGAGTGCCACAGCCTGGACGCCGCCTTCGGCCTCGTGCACCTCCCAGCCGTCGAGCTCGAGCACGCTCCGCAGGAGCGAACGCACCTGTGCGTCGTCCTCCACGATCAACGCCCGCAGCCCCCGGCCGATCTGCTCGTCCACCGCGCCGATGGTAGATCGTCGCAATCTTCCGGGTCCGGCTATCGGCCTCGTCGCCAATCGGATCTGTGCAACCATTGAGCGCCGGATCGGACGGTGATCAGTGTCCGTGGGCGGGGGGACCATGATGCGATCGACGGCCAGGTTTCGGTTCGCGCGGCGGCTGTGGGTCGGGCTGCTCGCGCTGGGCGTCGGGTGGGCGCTGGCTGGCTGTGTCGCCAATGCGGCGCCGGTGATGGGCACCGCCGTGGGCGGCGACGGTCTGGCTGCCGTGTCCTGGGATCCGCCGATCGACGACAACCGGATGATCATCACGAGCTATGTGGTCACGCCCTTCATCGGGTCCGTGGCCCAAGCGCCGGTCGTGTTCAGCTCGACGGCCACCACACAGATCGTCGCTGGGTTGACCAACGGGGCCACCTACACCTTCACCGTGCACGGCATCAACGCGCTCGGCAACGCGACCGCGCGATCCGCGCCCTCGAACCCCGTCGTGCCGGTCGCGCCCGGCATCGCCGCGGGAGACAAGCACTCCTGTGGCGTGCTGACGAACGGAACAGCCAAGTGCTGGGGCTGGAACGTCTATGGGCAGCTCGGGAACGGCACGATCAGCTCGGAGGCCACGAGCCCGGTCCCGGTCGCGGGCATCGCCGATGCCATCGCGGTCGCGGCGGGTACGGCGCACACGTGCGTCCTTCGCAGCGGCGGAACGATCCGCTGCTGGGGGTCGAACTCCGTTGGCCAGCTCGGCAACGGCACCACCACAGACTCGGCAACGCCGATCGCGGTCACCGGGATCACCAATGCCACCTCCATCACCGCGGGCGGTTCGCACACCTGCGCCCGGCTTGCCGACCGAACGCTCCGCTGCTGGGGCTACAACGCCTACGGGCAGCTCGGCAACGGCACCACCACCGATTCGGCGACGCCGGTGACCGTCACCGGGATCACCGACGCCGCAGCCGCCAGCGCCGGAGGCAAGCACACGTGCGCGTTGCGCGGCGGCGGAGCTGTGAGCTGCTGGGGGCGCAACGGTGTGGGACAGCTCGGCAACGGCACCACCACCGATTCGGTGATCCCGGTGACCGTCACCGGGATCACCAACGCGATCGCGGTCGGCGCCGGAAGCACCGATCCGATCGAGCAGCGCGCACACACGTGTGCGACGCGCACCGACGGTACGGCCGCCTGCTGGGGGTACAACCTCAATGGGCAGCTCGGCGACGGCACCACCACCAGCTCGAGCACCCCCGTGACCGTCACCGGGATCACCGACGCCACCACCATCACCACGGGCGACGGACACAGCTGCGCGCGGCGCAGCGGCGGAACGATCAGCTGCTGGGGACGCAACAACGCTGCGCCTGGCGAGCTCGGCGACGGCACCACCACCAGCTCGTCGACCCCCGTGACCGTCACCGGGATCACCGACGCCGCGGCCGTGGACGTGGGCGGCGCCCACTCCTGCGCGCGGCGCGCTGACGGCAGCCTGCGCTGCTGGGGCTGGAACTACTACGGACAGCTCGGCAACGGGGTCATCGTCCGGGCGACGACGCCGGTGGCGGTCGCCGACATCTCCGACGCCACGGCCATCACCGGTGGCCACCAGCAGACATGCGCGGTGCGTGGTGCCGGGTCTGCAAGCTGCTGGGGCTACAACGCCTACGGGCAGCTCGGCAACGGGACGACGACTTCGTCGTGGGAGCCCGTCGGTGTCACAGGGATCACCGACGCCACCACCATCACCTCCGGCAACTTCCACAGCTGCGCACGGCGCAGCGGAGGAACGATCAGCTGCTGGGGGGAGAGCTTCTCAGGGCAGCTAGGCGACGGCACAACGACGAGCTCCTCCACCCCCGTGACCGTCACCGGGATCACCGACGCCACCGCCGTCACGGCTGGCGACGCCCACACCTGTGCGGTGCGCGGCGCCGGAACGGTCAGCTGCTGGGGCGCCAACTCCTACGGGCAGCTCGGCAACGGCACGGCCACCAGCTCCTCCACGCCTGTGACCGTCACCGGGATCACCGACGCCACGGCCGTCACCGCCGGCACTGGATTCACCTGTGCGCGGCGCAGTGCCGGAACGATCAGCTGCTGGGGCAGGAACACCTTCGGGCAGCTCGGCAACGGCACCACCACCAACTCGGCGATCCCCGTGACCGTCACCGGGATCACCGACGCCACCGCGATCGACGCAGGCACGTCACACGCCTGTGTGCGACGCAGCGGCAGCACCATCAGCTGCTGGGGCTACAACTCCTTCGGGCAGCTCGGCAACGGCACCACCACCAGCTCGTCGACCCCCGTGACCGTCACCGGGATCACCGACGCCACGGCCGTCACCGGCGGGTCTGCGCACACGTGCGCGCGGCGCGTGG
>JBQTHC010000047.1:0-36913 GCA_052390255.1 Microthrixaceae bacterium | reverse complement strand
TGTTGCGCGTTCGCGGCCGCCACACCCGCCGCTGGCGCTATCAACTACACCGCGCAGTGATGCCCGGTGACAGCGCGGCCGCGGTGCGCGCGCTCGGCGCCGACACGCTCGGCGAGTGCGACGCCCGACCGATGCTGCCGCGCATCAAGGCGGCCTGGCCCGGCGCGACGCTCGCGGGACCTGCCCTCACGGCTCGATGCGCTCCCGCCGACAACCTCGCGATCCACGTCGCCGTCGCGCGCGCGACCTCCGAGGGAGCGGTGCTCGTCGTCGACGCCTCAGACATGCCCGAGCGCGGCTACTGGGGCGAGGTTCTCACCACCGCAGCCGAAGCTCACGGCATCGCGGGGCTGGTGATCGACGGCGGCGTACGCGACGTCGCCGCCCTCGAGGCGCACGCGTTCCCAGTGTTCTCCTCGCTCGTGTCACTGCCAGGCGCTGCGAAGGTCGCGGGCGGCACCGTCGGCCGCACGGTGCGCGTCGGCGGGGTCGACGTCCAGCCAGGCGACTGGATCGTGGGCGACCGCGACGGCGTGGTGGCGATCACCGCAACCGACCTCGCCGCCGTGCTGGATGCCGCCCGCTCACGTGCCGCAAACGAGCAACGGCTCTTCGTCGAGCTTCGAGGTGGCGCCACCACCATCGAGCTGCTCGACCTCGACCCCACGCAGCTCGACGAGGAGGCCACGCCGTGACCGACACCTTCACCGTCCAGGCCGAGCCGCTCACCGCCGAGGCCTTCGCGCCGTTCGGCCAGGTGATCGCCACCGGCGACATGGCGATGGAGCTGCGCGACGGCGAGCGCTTCCACCTGAACGTCCTCTCCTACGACCGCCACCCGCTCGTGTGCGATCACCTGAACCGCCACCACCGCGCCACGCAGGCGCTCGTCGCGCTCGCGGGGCGGCCCACCCTCCTCGTGGTCGCCCCGCCTGAGCTCGACTTCTCCACCCGTGATCATCTCGCCGGCGTGCGCGCGTTCGTGTGCGACGGAACCGCGGGCGTCAACATCGCGCTGTCCACGTGGCACTGGGGCCCGTACCCGCTGATGGACCACGTCGATCTCGTGAACGTGCAAGGGGCAGGCTTCGCCGATGACAACGAGGTCGCGCACCTCGAGCGCGACCTCGACGTGGTCGTCTCCGTCCAGCTCTGACTCGTGTCACGAGATCGGGCACGTCGTCGCGGATTCCGTGACACGAGGACCCCCGTCGCTCAGGATGCGAACGGGCCGCGCACCTCGTAGGTGAGACCCGAACCGGAGGTGCCGCGCTGCGAGCTGAAGTACAGGCGCGTCCCGTCGGGGCTGAACGCGGGACCGGTGACCTCCGAGCCGTCCTGGCCGAGCACTCGAAGGAACGGCGACACCGTGTCGTCGCGCGAGATCCGCACGAGCTCCATGTTCCCGCCGTCTTCGGCGACGAACAGGTCGCCTGCTGGCGTGCCGACGACGTTGTCCACTCCGCTGAGGTATGGGTGTGGCGCAGTGCTGGCGTCGTAGCGCACGCGGAGGGTGTTCGGTCGCGCCCGCACGTCGAGCTCCCAGACGCGGTTGTCGCCCTTGGTGGTGAACCATAGCCGTCCGTCGCCGTACCACGCGCCCTCTCCGCCGTCGAACGGTGTCGCAGAGTCGGTCTCCGTCGTCCACTCGACTCGAACCTCGCTCACGACCACCGCTGCCTCGAGTACGCCCGTCGACAGGTCGCCCCACGTGTCGGGACGGAACCGGCGGAGCCTGCCGGCGGGCGCGTCCTCAGTGAGGTAGACGACCTCGCCGTCAGGATCGCAGGCGGCTGCCTCGTGCTTGAAGCGGCCCATGCCAGGGTGCGCGACCGGATCGTCGCGACCGAACGGGTCGCACTCCCACACCTGACCGGCGTCGTGCTCCTCGCACGAGAGCCACGTGCCCCACGGCGTCGCTCCTCCGGCGCAGTTGGCGACCGTCCCCGACAGGATCGGGTACGCATCGACGACGTCTCCCTTCGTGTCGAAGCGCAGTGCGCCCGCACCGCCGAAGACGGACTCGCTGTTCGACACGTACACCCACCCGCCGTCGGGGGCGGCGAAGCAGGCGCCTCCATCGGGTGCCGAGTGCCACGCGTACGACATCCCCGGCACGATCTCTCCGGTCGTCGCGACCACTCGAGCGCTGAACCCGCGCGCCAGCTGCAGACCGAGCTGATCAGGCGCTTGCAGCTCGCCGTAGTCCACCGGTCCGCGCGTGGTGGTGGAGGTTGTCGGCGCGGCAATGGAGGACGACGTGGAGGGCGACGGCCCCCGGCGGCTGCTGGACCCGTCGTCGAACAGCCGTGACGCGACGAGCCCGGCGCTCGCGGTGGCGCCCGCCCCCAGGAGCAGGAACGAGCGGCGATCCATCCCTATCGCCGTTGGGCGGTGGGTCCGCCCCGCTCCATGAGCCAGACGATCAGCGCGGCGCCGAGCACGGCGAGCACGAGGCCGCCGGATCGACCGAAGAGGAGGTTGCCGACCACCCCACCGATCACCGAGCCGCCGATCCCCACGAGGATCGTCATGGGGATGCTCATCGGATTGGGGCCTGGGATGACGAGGCGGCCGAGCGCGCCGACGAGCAGTCCGGACAGGGCGAGCGCGAACAGGTAGACGATCACTCGCCGAGTATCCCAGCCAGCGGCCCGGGATTCGTGGCGCGTCGCTCCCCTGCCGGAGGCTCAGGGCATCAGCAGGCTGAAGTCGATGCTGCCGGTGAAGAGCCCACCGGCGAAGCCGCCGTCGGTGAAGAGGGTGGTGGCGGTGGTGTAGCTCGAACGCGGGCTGTTCAGCATGATGATCGCCCACGCCTGCTCGTCGGGCCGCGAGTTGCGCCCGACCGGCTTGGGGAACTTGGCGAAGAAGTCCTCGCCCATGCTCTCCACGAAGCTCGGCATCATCGGCGTGTCGGTCGGTCCGGGGTTGATGCTGTTGAGTCGCACGCCGGTGGGCGCGAGCTGGTAGCCGCGCCAGGCCACGTAGGCGTTGATGGCCTCCTTGGAGAAGCCGTAGCCGTTGAGCGAGATGGCCTCGTCCTGCGTCTCGCACCACGCTGCCGCCGACGCGAAGTCGGGCGTCTCGAGCAGGGGCTTCAGCTTCTCGAAGCTGCTGTTCCAGCCCATGCCTGCGGCCGAGGAGATGAACCCGATCGAGGAGCCCTCGGGCATCAGTGGCAAGACCGCTTCGGTGAGGTGGCGGTGCCCCACGAAGTTCACGAGCACGATCTTCTGGCCCGGTGCCGTGGTGGGCAGGCCCGCGCAGTTGAACAGCGAGTCGACTGGTCCGCCGATCGCCGCGACCGTCTCGTCGATCTGCGCGGGGTCGCTCAGGTCGCACAGGTGGAAGGCCTTGACCGGAGCCGGGCCCTCCTTGATGTCGATGCCGTGCACCTCTGCACCGAGCTCGGTGAGCAGGGTCGCGCATGACTCCCCCATGCCCGACGCAGCGCCGGTGACCACGACGCGCTTGCCCTCGTACTGCAGCGGATCCTTCATGGTGGTTCCCCTCGATCGATTGTTGACGCGGACGTTAGTCGGGGGCCGGACGGGGTTCTCTCGGCAGCCCGAGCACGCGCTCCCCCACGATGTTCTTGTTCACCTCGGTGGTGCCGCCGGCGATCGTGAGCGACCGCGAGCTGAGCATCCCCGTGCCCCACGCCCCATCGAGCGCGCCGATCCCGAGCACGTCGAGCGCGGTGAGTGCGACGGCCTGCTCCGAGCGAGCCCACGCCAGCTTGATCACGCTGCCCTCGGCGCCGGGCGCGCGGCCGCTGAGCGCGGCACCGAGCGAGCGCTTCGCGAGGAACTCGAGGTTCCGCGCGTCGATGTAGCGCGCCGCGAGCGCGTCGCGCGCAAGGGGTGCGTCGGCCGGACGCGTGCCGTCGGGACCGGCCCGCCCCGCGACCTCCATGAGCCGGTCGAGCTTGCGCCGCAAGCTCAGGTACAGGCTTGCGACGCCGGCTCGCTCGTTGCTGAGCGTGCTCGTGGCGACCGTCCAGCCCTCGTTCAGCTCGCCGAGCATCGCGTTGATCGGCACACGGGCGTCGGTGAAGAACAGCTCGCTGAACCCGGTATCACCCGCCATCGTGACGATCGGCCGGGCCTCCACCCCCGGCGTGCGCATGTCGACCAACAGGCAGGAGATGCCCTTGTGCTTCGCGACGTCAGGGTCGGTGCGCACGTAGAGCTGGCACCAATCGGCCCGGTCGCCGTTGGAGTTCCACGTCTTCTGCCCGTTGATGACGAAGTGGTCGCCGTCGAGCACGGCCCGACAGCGCAGCGACGCCAGATCAGACCCGGCCGCGGGCTCGGACATGCCCTGGCTCCAGATCTCGTCGCCGCGCAGCAGCGGTGCGAGGAAGCGGTCCTGCTGCTCAGATGTGCCGAAGGCCATGATCGCCGGGGCGATGTTCGCGACACCGATCGCGTTCACCGGACCAGGCGCCCCCACACGGGCCATCTCCTCGTTGTAGACGAGCTGCTCGGTGAGCTCGGCGCCGCGCCCGCCGAACTCCACGGGCCACGCGATCGCGCCGTAGCCGGCATCGACGAGCGCCGCGTTCCACGCGCGGTGTGCGTCGAAGGCATCGTGGCTCCAGTGGTCGCGCAGCACGTCGGCCACCTCAGCGGTGAAGTGGGCATCGAGCCACGCGCGCAGCTCGGCGCGGAACGCCTCCGGATCTGCCGGCTTCCCGTCCACGTCAGCTCGACGAGCTTGGTGCGCCGCGCCGCACGTCGCGGTACGGCACCTCGCGGTCGGCCGCGAACTCTCGCGGCATGCCGAGCAATCGCTCGCTGATGATGTTGCGCTGGATCTCGTTGCTGCCACCGCCGAGCGACAGGCCTTGGCGCCAGAGCGTGAACTCGCCCAGCCGGCGCGCGATCCCGTCGGAGTCGACCGGCCACACCACCGCGCCATCGCCCGCGAGCTGGAGCGCGATCTCATAGCGACGCATCACGTTGGTGGCGCTGAAGAGCTTGAGCAGCGATCCCGCCGGGGGCGCCATCTGGCCCGTGCCCACGCCCTGCGTCACGCGGCGGATCAGCTGACCGCCGACGACCTGACGGATGTGCGCCTCCGCCACGAGCTGGCGCGCGTGGGTGTCGGTCGCTCGACCGGTGGATCGGATCAGCTCCGCGAGGATGTCCTCCTCAGTGGAGTCGTGTCCTTGGCTGCGCCCGCTGGTGTACGGCGACCCGCCGCCGACGGCGTTGCGCTCGTGCACGAGCAGCCGCGTGGCGACGGTCCAGCCGTCGTCGACCTCGCCGACGACGTCGCTCGCGGGGATCACCACGTCGTCGAAGAACTCCTGGCAGAACTCCATCGAGCCGTCGACCTGGCGGATCTGCTCCACCTGGATGCCTGGCTGGTGGATCTTCACGATGAACATGGTGAGGCCGCGATGCTTCGGCACATCCCAGTTCGTGCGCGCGAGGCACATGGCGTAGTCGCTCTCGGCCGCCCCCGAGCTCCAGATCTTGGAACCGTTCATGATGAACACGTCGCCATCGCGATCCGCGCGCGTGAGGCATCCCGCCAGATCAGAGCCACCGCTCGGCTCGGAGAGGAACTGCACCCACAGCTCGTCGCCCTTCAGGATGGCGGGCAGGTGCCGTGCCTTCTGCTCGTGGGTGCCGAAATCGACCAGCGTCGCAGCGAGGATCCCGAGGGTGGGCACGTTGAGCGAGAACGGCATGTCGTAGGACAGCGACTCCTGCGTGAACGCCAGCTGGTGCTCGAGCGTGAGCCCGAGACCGCCGTACTCGGCCGGGAAGCAGATCCCGGCGAAGCCACCGTCGAAGAGTCGGCGCTGGAGGACGGCTTCGAGCTCGCGCCGGCCGGGGTCTCCGCGGTCGACGACGCCCGGGAGAGCGGGGGGCATGTTGTCGGCCAGCCACGCGCGGGCGCGCATGCGGAACGAGTCGACGGGCTCGACCGTCGCGCTCACGATGCCGCCCCCAGGAGCGCCGTGGCGATCCGATCAGCGTGCTGCTCCGGCGTGCCGTAGGTGAGGCGGTTCACGGTGGTGCGGCGGAGGTAGAGGTGCAGGTCGTGCTCCCAGGTGACACCGATGCCGCCGTGGAGCTGGACGCAGTCCTGGATCAGCTCGGTGGCGTGCGGCCCGATCCAGGCCTTGGCGACGCTCACGAGCTGGTCCGCGTCGGGCGCCTCTGTCGCGACCGCTTGTGCGGCAGCGGTCGCGGTGGCCTGGCATGCCTCCAGCCACATCTTGTCGTCGGCGACGCGGTGCTTGAGCGCCTGGTACGACGACAGCGGCCTGCCGAACGAGTAGCGGTCGCTCAGGTATTCGAGGGTGACCTCGAACATGCGGTCGATGGCACCGACGGTCTCTGCGCACTGCAGCGCGACCGCCACCTGGAGCTGGTGCTCGATGTCGCCCGCTGCGGCCCCGAGCGCGCCAACGATGGCCGACGCCGGCAACGCCACGCGATCGAAGCGCACCTCGGCAAACCGGCGGATGAGGTCGAGCCCCTCGAGCGCCGTGATCGTGACTCCTGGAGTGTCGACCCCCACGAGCACCTGCGTCGGTCCTTCGGGCGCGCTCGTGCTCACCAGCAGGTGCTGCGCCTGCGCGCCGGCCTCCACGAGCGACGCGATCCCGTCGAGGACGTACCCAGACCCCGAAGCAACCAACGTCTGTGAACCCTCACCTCCGCCATCCGGCCGTGGGGGTTCACAGACGTTGGTTGTTGTGGCCCAAGCTGCTACCCGGGAGCCGTCCAGCAGGCCCGGCAGCACCTCCGCCTTCTGCGCCGCGGACCCTGAGCGCGCGACCGTGCTCGCCACGACGTTGACGGGCACGAGGGGACCGGGCGCGACGAGCCGACCCATCTCCTCGGCAACGAGCACGAGGTCGAGCAGGCCGTGCTCGCTCAGGCTGCCGCCGCCTTCGGACTCGGGCACGAGCATCGAGGTCCACCCGAGCTCCGCGCCGCGACGCCAGTAGTCCGAGTCGAACCCGGCGGGGTTCGACTCGAGCGATCGGACGGTGGTCAGGGGGCTCTCGGCGGTGAGGAACTTGCGGGTCGTCTGCTGGAAGAACTCCTGGTCCTCGCTCAGCTCGAGCTCCACACACCCTCCTCGCGGCCCCGGGTCGGCATCGCTTTCGCCGTCGTGGAGGGGCAGCCTATAGTCATCTAACACAAACGTCATCATCGCCCAGGGGGGCCCACATGCCGTCTCGTCAGCTCGACTTCCCGGTGTTCGACGCCGACAACCACATGTACGAGACGGAAGAGGCGCTCACGAAGTTCCTGCCGGCGGAGTACGCCGGCATCATCGACTTCGTCGAGGTGCGCGGTCGCAAGAAGATCACCGTCAAGGGCCGGATCAGCGACTACATCCCCAACCCGACCTTCGACCGCGTCGCCGCCCCCGGCGCGCAGGAGGAGTACTTCAAGGTCGGCAACCCCGACGGCAAGAGCCGCCGCGAGATCATGGGCAAGGCGATCGATGCCATCCCGGCGTTCCGCGAACCCGGCCCCCGCCTCGAGCTCATGGACGAGCTCGGCCTCGACCGCGCCATCATGTGGCCCACGCTCGCGAGCCTCGTCGAGGAGCGCCTGCGTGACGACCCGGACGCCACCCACGCCGTCGTGCACGCGCTCAACCAGTGGATGCACGAGCAGTGGACCTTCAACTACGAGAACCGCATCTTCCCGGTCCCCGTGATCACGCTGCCGATCGTCGAGAAGGCCATCGACGAGCTCGACTGGGTCCTCGAGCGCGGCGCCAAGATCATCCTCATCCGGCCGGCGCCCGTCCCGGGGTTCCGTGGGCCGCGGTCCTTCGCGCTCCCCGAGTTCGATCCCTTCTGGGAGCGCGTGCAAGAGGCCGACGTCGTCGTCGGCATGCACGCCTCCGACAGCGGCTACCAGCGCTACATCAACGAGTGGGAGGGCATCCGCGACGACGAGTTCACGCCGTTCAAGGGCGGCTCCGGCTTCGCAGCGATCACCGGCGCGCAGCACCGTTCGATCATCGACACCGTCGCGTCGGCGATCGGCCACGGCATGTGCACCCGCTTCCCGCGCCTCAAGATCACGCCCGTCGAGAACGGCAGCGGCTGGGTGCGCCCGCTCCTCCACGACATGGAGCAGGCCTACGCCTTCAATCCGCACATGTTCGAAGAAGACCCGGTCGCCGTGTTCAAGCGGAACATCTTCGTGCACCCGTTCCACGAGGACGACCCGGTGGGCCTGTGTGGCGAGATCGGCGCCGACAACGTGCTCTTCGGCTCGGACTACCCGCACCCCGAGGGCATGTCGGATCCGATCAGCTTCGTCGACGACCTGAAGGGCTTGTCCGACGAGGACATCGCCAAGGTCATGGGTGGCAACCTCAACCGCCTGATGAACGTCGCGTAGCGGAGCACCGCCGCCGTGGCGTGGGACTTCACCACCGACCCTGAGTTCCAGGCACAGCTTGACTGGATGGACGACTTCGTTCGTCGGGAGGTCGAGCCGCTCGACCTGCTCTTCGGACGGTTCACCTACCACCGCATCGAAGAGCCGCTGAAGACGCTCGTCGACGGGCTCAAGGCGCAGGTGCGCGAGCGTCGGCTGTGGGCATGCCACCTCGGCCCTGACCTCGGCGGCGAGGGCTACGGGCAGCTGAAGCTCGCGCTCATGAACGAGATCCTGGGGCGCTCGGGGTGGGCGCCGATCGTGTTCGGCTGCCAAGCCCCGGACACCGGCAACGCCGAGATCATCGCGCACTACGGAACCGACGAGCAGAAGGCGCGCTGGCTGCGACCGCTTCTCGAGGGCGAGGTGTTCTCCTGCTACTCGATGACCGAACCGCAGGGCGGGTCGGACCCCACGATGTTCACGTGCCGCGCCGTGCGCGACGGCGACGAGTGGGTCATCAACGGCGAGAAGTTCTTCTCGTCGAACCTGCGCGAGGCCTCATTCCTCATCGTGATGGCCGTGACCGACACCGAGGTGAGCGCGTACCGCGGCATGTCGATGTTCCTCGTGCCGAGCGACACGCCCGGCATCGAGGTGCTCGCCAACATCGGCCTCGGCGCGGAGGAGTGGGGCGAGGGCATGCACGCGCACGTCCGCTACACGAACGTGCGCGTGCCCGTCGAGAACCTGCTCGGCGGCGAAGGTCAGGCGTTTGAGGTCGCGCAGCGTCGGCTCGGCGGCGGTCGCATCCACCACGCGATGCGTGCCGTTGCCGGCGCGCGCAAGGCGTTCGACATCATGTGCGAGCGCGCGCTGAGTCGCACCACCCAAGGCGAGGTCCTGGCGCGCAAGCAGATGGTGCAGGAGATGGTGGCCGACTCTTGGATCCAGCTGCAGAGCTTCCGGCTCCTGGTGCTGCACACCGCGTGGCTGATCGATCAGTCGAGCACGGCCGAGGCGCGACGCCAGATCGCCGCCTGCAAGGTGCTCGCGGCCGAGGTGCTGAGCGACATCAGCCAGCGCGCGCAACACCTCCACGGCGCGCTCGGCGTGTCGAACCTCATGGGGTTCAGCACGAGCGTCGGGGCGATGATGGGGATCATGGACGGGCCGACCGAGGTCCACAAGGTGTCCGTCGCCCGGCAGGTGCTGAAGGGCTACTCGCCCTCCCCCGACATGTGGCCGTCGGAGTTCGGACCGCGCAAGCTCGTCGACGCGAGGCGACGCTTCGACGACATGGTCGACGCGCTTGCGCCCGACGCGAGTCAGCGTGCCGCATTCGACGAGCTCGTCCAACGCAGCGCCGCTGACGATGAGACGGTCAAGCAGATGCAGGCCTACCTCGACGCGACGATCTCGAACCTGTAAGCGGCCGCGACGCACTCGCTGCAGGACCACCTCGGCGTGGCCCGCACCGCAGCCCGCGGGAGCAGAATGCCGCGCTCAGAGGTGGCCGCTGCAGGTGTTGCCGTTGCTGTTGCTGTTCGTGCCGTCGGGGCAAGTGGTGTTCGACCAGATCGCGCCCGTGAGGACGCCTCCGCTGAAGCGTGCGTCGGTGAGGTTCGCGTTGGTGAAGTTCGCGTTGTTGAAGAAGCCACCCGCGCTGACACAGGTGAGGTTGGCACCCGCGAAGTTCGCGCCGGTGAGATCGGCGAGGGCCATCCCCGCAGCGCTCAGGTCGGCCGATGAGAAGTTGGTGGCCTTGGCGGAGGAGTAGCTCAGGTTCGCGCCGTGAAGATCGAAGCCGCTCAGGTTGAGGCTGTCGAGCTCGATCGAGCGGAGATCCGGGCCGATCTGTGCCGGGCACCCGGGCGCGATGGCCCCGCCGGCGGACGTTCGCACGCTACGGAGCTGCGCCGAGGTCAAGCCCACCACGCCCGACAGCCGCGTTCGCTTGACGCTCGGCGTGCTGACCCCGTCGAGCCTGGCGCCGGCGAGGCTGGCACCGGTGAGCTTCGAAGTCCTGAGGTCGGCCAGGGAGAGGTCAGCGCCGTTGAGGTTCGCCGCGGACAGGTCCGCGCCGTAGAGCTTGGCCTCCGTGAGGCTCGCGAGCGCGAGGTTGGTGCCGTTCAGCCGCGCAGCGCTCAGGAACTGCGCCTTCAGGTTGGCAGCGTGGTAGTCGCAGCCACGCCAATCGATCCCGCCCCGCGGATAGCCGGTGCACAGAGGGGTCTGCAGGGAGACCTGCTTCTGGCCACTGGGGCAGGCCTCGCCTGCCTGGGTGTCGATCACCCGAAGCACGCCCTTCGAAGTTCCGGACGTGGCGTAGCACGCGGTCGCGACGCCGGTCGACGAGTGGGGAATGGTTGCCCACACGATCCCGCCCCCGGCAAGCGCTCCCGCTACAACGCCAACGGCACAGGCCGCGAGCTGTCGCCTCATCTGACCCCCCCGAGTCCTGTGGGCGATCGCGCACCCACCGTCCGATGCCAGACGCTACCGGCTGCGTCGACGGCCGGCCTCGCGACCCCTTCCCGACCAGAGCTAGCGCACGCGCTGGTGCGCGTCAGCGATGAGCGCGGGGAGCATCACCGACATGCGCGACAGGATCTCCGTGTCACCGCGTCGTGCGGCGAGCTTCGCGATGAGCGCCATCGCCGCGGCCTCCTTGTAGCGCGTCAGCGCGTGGAACCAGTTGAGGTCCGCCACCGCCGCACCCGTCTCCGCCTCGTACGCCGCGAGCAGCTCCGCATCCGACGGCATGCCCGAGTCGACCTCGCGCGCCACCACCGGGTGGTGCGCCTCCTCCGTGAAGAACAGGAACCACGACAGGTCGATGCGCGGATCGGAGCGACTCCAGATCTCCCAATCGATGATCGCGTGCACGTCCGTCCCCTCCGAGAGCATGTTGCCGAGGCGGTAGTCGCCATGGACGACGACGTCGTGCAGCGGCTCAGGTGCCGTCGCCCGAAGCGCGTCGGCGCACTCGAGGTAGCCCGCGCGCACTTCGTCGGGAACGGTGTCGAACGTGCGGGTCCAGCGATCCACCTCACCGACGGGCGTCGTGATCGGCTCCTCGCCCAGACCGGCCGCGTCCGGGTCGACGCGGTGCAGCGCTGCGAGCATGCGCGCTGCGGCGAAGGCTCGACCCCGCACGATGTCGTCGGGGCGACGGTTGCGCGCAGCCTCGAGGAGCGGCTCCGCACACTCACCCGCCACCAACCCCGTTGCGAAGAAGGGCGGGATGTCGTCGGGCTGGCCCGCATCGGTGAAGAGCAGCGGCGGCACGCCGACGCCTGGCTGGCCATCGAGGGCGCCGATGCAGCGAGCCTGGCGCAGCACGTCACGGTTGCGCAGCGGCGGCAGCCCGGGGGGCGCCACCTTCAGCACGACGGTTGGGTGCTCCGGCGGCCCTTCGGCGATGGTGGCGGCGTAGACGAGTCCGACCGTGCCGCCCTCCATGGGCACCAGGTCCGTGATCGCACAGCCGGGCGCCCAGCCCTGCGCCGCCGCGGTGGCACGAGCCTGGAGGTCGTGGAGGTCGAGGTCCCCCCGCTGAGGCATGATGCAATCTAACAAGCGCGTCAGGTCCGGCGAGGAGAGGTGCTCAGCGATGACGTTCCCGGGGGTGCATGCGCGCGAGCGCCCCGACCACCCCGCGGTGGTGATGGCAGCGAGCGGCGAGACCGTGACCTACCGCGAGCTCGACGAGCGCTCGAACCGCCTCGCGCAGCTGTGGCACGCGCGCGGCCTGCGCCGGGGTGACCACGTGGCGATCCTCTTGCCGAACGGGCCGCACTGGTTCGACGCGGTGTGGGCGGCACTGCGCTCAGGGCTGTACTACACGCCGGTCAACTGGCACCTCACCGCGCCGGAGGTCGCGTACATCGTGCGCGACTGCGGGGCACGCTCGATGGTCACCGACGCCGCGTTCGCCGACATTGTCGCGGAGCTCGAGGTGGAGATGCCGCTCGTGGTCGGCGGCGAGATCGACGGGTGGGAGCCCTTCGAGGACGCGGTCGCTGCGCAGCCCTCGACGCCGCTCGAGCACGAACCCGAAGGCGCGGGGATGTTCTACTCCTCGGGCACCACCGGTCGACCCAAGGGGATCCTCTTCCCGCTCTCCGACCGGACGGTGCACGACGAGCACCCGATCCTTCGCTACAAGAGCCCCATCGCCAACGGTCCCGACGCGATCTACTTGTCGACCGCGCCGATGTACCACACCGCTCCCGTCGTGACCTGTTCGCTCGCGCACCGAACGGGCGCCACGACCGTGATCATGGAGCGCTGGGATCCCGAGGCGTGCCTGGCCGCGATCGAGCGGCACCACGTCACGAGCGTGCAGTTCGTGCCGACGATGTTCGTCCGCCTGCTGAAGCTCCCGGCGGAGGTCCGAGCGCGCTACGACGTGTCGTCGCTCCGTCTCGTCACCCACGCAGCAGCGCCCTGCCCAGTCGAGGTCAAGCGACAGATGATCGACTGGTTCGGTCCGATCATCTGGGAGTACTACGCGGGCTCGGAGAACGTCGGCTCGACGCTCATCGGGCCGGAGGAGTGGCTCGCGCATCCGGGGTCGGTCGGGCTTCCCCGCTTCACCACGGTGCACATCTGCGACGACGACCACCGCGAGCTCCCCGTCGGCGAGGTGGGCAACATCTGGTTCGACACGCCGGGCGCCGCGTTCGAGTACCACGGCGACCCGGCGAAGACCGCCGCGTCCCGGAGCCCCGAGGGCTGGTTCAACCTCGGCGACGTGGGCCACCTCGACACCGACGGCTACCTCTACCTCACGGATCGCCAGTCGTTCACGATCATCTCCGGCGGGGTGAACATCTACCCGCAAGAGACCGAGGACGTCCTCGTGATGCACCCCGCCGTCGCGGATGTCGCCGTGTTCGGCGTTCCCAACGACGACCTCGGCGAGGAGGTCAAGGCGGTCGTGCAGCTGCTGGACCCAGCGCTCGCGGGACCGGACATGGCGGACACGCTCCTCGCGTTCTGTCGTGGCCGCCTCGCCGCGTTCAAGTGCCCGCGCTCCATCGACTTCGACGCCGCCTTGCCCCGGCAGGACACGGGCAAGCTCTACAAGCGATTGCTCAAGGACCGCTACTGGGGCGACCGCGCCTCCCGGATCGTCTAGGACTGACCTGTGCCGCGCTCTCCCTTCTTCCCCGAGTTCACCCCGACGAGCGGCGAGCTGATCCGAGCGTGCGCCGCCCGGTGGGGCCACAAGACGTTCGCCGTGCTGGGCGACGAGCGTCTCACCTACGCGGAGGCGGAGGCCCGCTCTGCCGAGGTGGCCAAGGGTCTGCTCGCATCCGGTGCCGGCAAGGGCACGCGGGTCGGCCTGCTCGCGCCGAACAGCCCCGAGTGGATCATCGGCTGGCTCGGTGCGACGCGCATCGGGTGCGTCGTCGCGCTCCTCAACACCTACAGCAAGGCCGGCGAGCTCGCCTGGATCCTGCGCCACGCAGACGTCCAGGTGCTGCTCACCGTCGACGCGCACCTCGGCCACGACTACCTCGACCGCCTCGAGCAGGCGGCCCCGCTCCTCGCAGCCCGGACCCACGAGCACATCCTCATCGAGTCGCTCCCCTACCTCCGCACCATCTGGACCTGGGGCACGGGCACTCGACCGTGGGCAGGCAAGGTCACTGATCTCGTCGCCCGCAGCAGCGCGATCAGCGACAGCCTGCTGCGCGCCGTCGAGGCGGAGGTCACCTCGGCCGACCCCATGGTGATCGTGTACTCCTCGGGGAGCACGGCCGATCCGAAGGGCGCGGTGCACAGCCACGGCGCGAGCGTGCGCCACGCGCACAACCTCGGACAGATGCGCGATCTCAACGCCGACGACGTGCTCTACACGCCGATGCCGCTGTTCTGGGTCGGCGGGTTCAGCTTCACCCTCATTGCCGCGATGCACGTCGGCGCCGCGCTCGTGTTCGAAGCGCAGTTCGAGCCGGGTGCCACCCTCGACCTGATCGAGCGAGCCCGCGTCACCCAGGTGCTCGGCTGGCCGCACATGGCGAAGGCGCTCGTCGACCACCCCTCGTTCTCCACGCGCGACCTCTCGGCGATCCGCGGCGGCTCATACGCGGCACTGCTCCCGCAGGACCAACAGGCAGAGGCCGAGATCCCCAAGGCCAACTCGCTCGGGATGACCGAGACCCTCGGACCGCACACCTTCGACAGCAAGGACAACCCGCTCCCGCCTGACAAGGAAGGCTCCTTCGGCCTGTCGGTGCCAGGCGTCGAGCACAAGATCGTGGATCCCGTCACGCTCGAGGACCTCCCGCTCGGCGAGACGGGCGAGCTGTGGCTGCGCGGGTACTCGCTCATGCTCGGCCTCCACAAGCGCGAGCGAGCCGACACCTTCACGCCCGACGGCTGGTACCGCACGGGAGACGGCGGCTACTTCGATGTCGACGGGCACTTCTACTTCACCGGTCGGATGGGTGATCTCATCAAGTCCTCCGGCATGAACATCACGCCGCGCGACGTGGAGCTGGTGCTCGAGGCAATGCCCGAGGTCGTGATGGCGTTCGTCACCGGGGTTGCGCACCCAGACCGTGGACAAGACGTCGTGGCCGCGATCGCGCTGCGGCCAGGCGAGACGCTCGATGCCGAAGAGGTGCGAAAGCGGGTGAAAGCGGAGATCGCGAGCTACAAGGTGCCTCGCCACATCGCGGTGTTCGCGGACCAGACCGAGCTTCCTTGGCTCGACTCCGGAAAGGTCGATCGTCGACGGCTCACCGCGTTGCTGGAGGCGCGCTTCGCGGAGCCGTGAGCCCGAGCCCACAGCGTCCGATGTGGGTACTGTCACGCCTCATGACGGACGGATTCACACCACCTGGTCCCGGCACCTGGCTGCTCGACAAGTCACACATGCCCGCGCCGACGAGCACGGTGCTCGCCGGCCAGGTCGATGGCATCGCGCGGGGCTTCAACGAGACCTTCGCCCGCTACGGCGCGCTCGCCGTGTCGATGACGCCGCGCATGGTCAACCACTGGTTCTACATGCGCCTCCTCGCGCTCGGCGAGGAAGGTGACGACGGTGCACCCTCCCCCGAGGACGTCGAGCGCGGCTTCGGCGAGCGGATCGGCCTCGCTGCCGCGGCGTTCGACACGAAGCTGTGGCGTTCCGACCTCGCCCGGTTCGACGACGTCGACAAGCCCGCGGCGATCGCGCGCCACTGCGAGCTCTGGCAGGTCGACCGCTCCTCACTCGACGACACCGCGCTCGCCGCCCACCTCGAGGAGTGCGCCGACCATCACATGGCGATGCTCACGCTCCACCACCGGAACAACCTGGCGGCGATGGTGCCCGTCGGCGACTTCCTCGCGCACGCCGCCGGCTGGTGCGGCCGTCCGCCCGACGCGCTGATGGCGGTGCTCGCAGGCTCCTCTCCGATCTCAGGCAGTCGAGACGACGAGATCAGCGCGGCGGCCGACGCCGTGGCCGCGGACCCGGACGCTCGCGCGCTCGTCGCCGGCACCGACGCGGCGGCCAAGCGGCTCGAACAGCTCCGTGCTCGCGTCCCAGAGGTGGCCGCGTGGCTCGACCAGGTGGAGTTCCGCCTCGCGTACGGCTTCGATCCAGCGACACCGACTCTGATCGAGACACCCGAGCTGCTGCTCGGCCGCCTGAACGCCGCGATCGCTGACGCCCGCCGCGGCGACCCGACTGCGCTCGAGGCCACGCTCCGCGAGGCGGTGCCTCCCGAGGATCGGGCCACCTTCGACGAGCTTCTCGCCGAAGCAAGGCTGGTGTACCGACTGCGCGACGAGCGCGGCATCTACGGCGACATCTCGGCCGGTGGCATCTTCCGCCACGCGCTGCTCGCCGCGGGCGAGCGGCTCGCCGCGCGCGGCCAGCTCACTGATCCGAACCATGTCTTCGATGGGACGGTCCCCGAGCTCGTCGGCCTCCTGAAGGGCGCGAGCGCGCCCACGGCGAGCGAGCTGGCGGACCGCCATCAGCGGCGCCTGGCGGCGGCGCTCCTCGACGCACCCCCGTTCCTCGGCCCACCGCCGCACGACCCGCCTCCGGCCGACCAGCTCCCACCGCCGCTGGCGCGCCTCATGACGGCAGTGGGCATCTCGATCGGCGCGATCCTCCAGGGCCTACCCGAGCCGGCAGGCGACGACGCGACCATCAAGGGCATCATGGGCGCGCCCGGCGTGTACGAGGGCGTCGTGCGCGTCGTCGAGTCACTGGAGACGCTGCTCGACCTCCGAGAGGGCGAGGTCCTCGTGTCCCCGATGACCACCGAGGCCTTCAACGCGGCGATCCACATCCCCGGGGCGATCGTCACCGACTTCGGGGGCGCCGCGTCGCACGCGGCGATCGTCTCGCGCGAGGCAGGCATCCCCGCGGTCGTCGGCACGCTCGTCGCCACCAAGCGCCTCCGCGACGGGATGCGGATCGCGGTCGACGGCGACGCCGGCGAGGTCCGCATCCTCGCGTGACCGATCCGCACGCGCGAGCCACGCTCGCGGCCACGGTCACCGGCGTCGCGCTCGTCCCGCTCAACTCCACGATGATTGCCGTGGCCCTGCCCGACGTGAGCAAGGACCTCGGGGTCAGCGCGGGTCGCACGGGGATCCTCGTGCTCGCCTACCTCATGGCGATGGCGCTCTTGCAGCCGCTGTCGGGTCGGGTCAGCGACCGGGTCGGCCATCGCCGCCTCGCGCTCGGTGCGCTCGCGGGGTTCGGGCTCAGCTCCGCGGCGGCGGGCCTGGCACCGACCTTCGCGGCGCTGGTGATCTTCCGGAGCGCACAAGCGGTCTTCGGCGCTGCTCTGGTGCCTGCGCTCCAGGCGCTGCTCCGCGCCACGACCGACGATGCCACGCGCGGGCGCGCGTTCGGCCTGATGGGGACCGGCATCGGCGCGGGCGCGGCGCTCGGCCCACTCGTCGGCGGGCTCGCCGTGAGCGCGGGTGGGTGGCGCGCGATCTTCGCCCTCAACGTCCCCATCGTCGCGGCCGCGATCGCGCTGCTCGCTCGGCTCGCCGAGCCGTCGGTGCCGGAACCAGCCGCCAGCCACGAGCGCGCGGTGCCTGGCTCGTCGCCACAGGGCTCGCTGCGCTCTCCCGTGTTCATCGCCACGTGCGTGATCCAGGCGGCGGGGAACCTGGGTCAGTACGCGCTTCTGCTCGTCGTCCCGTTGATCCTCGACGGCCGCGGCTGGGACCACCGCAGCACCGGGTTCGCGCTCTCCGGACTGACCGTCGGGCTCGTGCTCCTGTCGCCGGTCGGTGGGCGAGTCGGCGATCGGGTGGGTCGACGTGCGCCGGCGGCGATCGGACTCGCGATCCTCACGGCGGGGCTCGTGCTGTCGACCGTGGTCGCGCAGCGCGCGTCGTCCGCACCATTGATCGGCGCGATGGCGCTGGTCGGGATCGGGATGGGACTGTCGTCCGCCAGCGTGCAGACCGCGGGGCTTGAAGCCGTGCGCGTCGCCGTGACCGGCACGGCCGCCGGATTGCTGTCCACGAGCCGGTACCTCGGAAGCATCTCGTGCAGCGCCGTCCTCGCGCTGACCGTGTCGGACGGCGGTGGTGGATCTCGCCCGCTGCTGGCGCTCGGGGCGGCTGCCGGGCTGGTCGCGCTGCTCGCATCGAGCCAGCTGCCGGGTCGCCCGCACTCGAGCGCCGGCGCGCCCCGGCTCGATCCGCTCGTCGCCGCGCCGCTCGGGCAAGATTGACCTCTGCCGGCACCAGTCGGCTGCGTTCGAGCCGAGCATGGAGACGATGGAGTTCGACCCGCTGAGCGAGGAGTTCTTCGAGAACCCCTGGGAGATGTATCGCTGGCTGCGCGACGAAGCCCCCGTGTACCACAACGAGCGGCTGGGCTTCTGGGCCGTGTCGCGCTACGCGGACTGCGTGGAGGCACACCGCGACGTCGCCACATACACCTCGACGCGCGGGCTCAGCCTGTCGCAGCTCTGCAGCGCCGAGTTCGGCCAGGTGGCCGACGCCATCGGGTCGATGATCATGATGGACCCGCCGATGCACGACCGGATGCGCAAGCTCGTCAACCGCGCCTTCACACCGCGTCGCATCGCCGAGTGGGAGCCCGTGGTGCAACGCGTGATCGGTGGGCTCCTCGACGGTCTGTCTGGCGCGGGCGCGTTCGACGCGGTCCGCGACTTCAGCGGGCCGTTCCCGGTCGAGGTGATCTGCACGATCGTCGGCGTCCCCGAGGGCGACCGCCAGCAGATCCGGCACTGGACCGACCGGATGCTCGAGCTCGAGGTGGGGAACCCGTTCCCAGGCCCGGAAGGCATCGAGGCGGGGATCGCCCTGTCGGCGTACATGGAAGCGCTTGTGGCGGATCGCCGCACGTCACCGCTCGACGACATGATCGGCCACCTCATCGAGGCCGAGGTCGAGCGCGAGGACGGCGAGGTCGAGCACCTCACGGACATCGAGATCGCGCGCTTCCTCAGCCTGCTCACCGCGGCTGGCAGCGAGACGGTGACCAAGCTGGTCGGCAACGGCGTGCTGACCTTCGCCGAGTGTCCTGATGAGCTGCGCCGCCTGCAAGCGGACCCGTCGCTCGCGCCGTCGGCGGTGGAGGAGCTGCTGCGCTGGCGAGCGCCGTCGCAGTACCAGGGCCGCTACGCGCTCCGCGATCGCGCGTTCCACGGCGTCACGATCCCGGCCGGAAGCCCGCTGCTCATCGTGACCGGCGCGGCGAACCGCGACCCCCGCGCCTACGACGAGCCAGACCGCTTCGACATCACGCGCGAAGGCCCGCTCGGCATCGCCTTCGGCCACGGCATCCACTACTGCATCGGCGCCCACCTCGCGCGCCTCGAAGGCAAGGTCGCCTTCACGGAGATCTACCGTCGCTGGCCACACCTCAAGGTCGACCTCGATGCGATCCAGTGGGTGCACATGGCAAACGTCGCCGGCCCCTCGTCCGTCCCCGTCACCACCTAGGAGAATCCCCCATGCAGCTTCGCCCCGGCCTCCGCCTCGAGAGCGCCACCTGCGACACGCAGGTGGTCGTCGTGCGAGCACCGAAGGACGTCGCCGACGTGGACGTGCGCTGCGGCGGTGCGCCGATGCGCGAGATCGGCACGGGAGGTGATCGCATCGCGATCGCCACCGAGGACGACCCCACCCTGCTCGGCAAGCGCTACGCCGACGACGAGCTCGGCCTCGAGCTGCTCTGCACCCAAGGCGGCGACGGCTCGCTCTCGGTCGGCGACACGCCGTTGCTCGTGAAGGGCGCCAAGCCCCTCCCCTCCTCCGACTGACGCGCGCTCGCCGGGGGGATAGCACCCCCTGGGGCGTGGTGGCACCGCCATTGCATGCCAGCGCGATGGGGCGCAGGGTCAGAACCGTGGTCGTGACCGCACGACCGAGCACGGACAAGGAGAACGAGATGACTGGGCGCAAGATCATCGTCTTCGGCACCACCGTCATGGCCGGCGTGGTGCTCGCCTCGGGCGTTGCGGGGGCGCAGCAGTGCACGAACGCCAACAAGCCGCCGGGTGCCGGGGCACAGGTCGTGATCGATGGCAACACCGATCAGGTCGTGTTCGCCACCAAGGGTCTCACCAACCGCTTCGAACGAGGCCTGATCGGTCCCGATGGCGAGGGCTTCCACGGCCTCGTCGGGATCGACCTCAACGGCGACGGCAAGGCCGATCTCATGACCTACATCGTCGGACCGAACAGCGAGATCCCGACGCAGGCGCAGCAGAACGGCTCACCCGACCACGGCATCGTGAACATCTGCGGCGGAACCTGCGGCTAACTAGCGGCGTGATCGCCGACCTCGCGCGGCACAGGTTTGTTTCACGACACCGACCTCAACCCAGGTGCCGCCTACTGATCAGGCTTGCTCTGTGGCCGGTGTGATCGTACGAACCGCACTCGTCGGCGCACCGCCGATGCCTCGACCTCACGTCACGACCGCGGAAGGATGGACCGATGAGACGACTCCGCGTGATCGTCGCCGCGATCGCACTGGTGGCTGGCGCCGCTGCCGCGTGGGTCGCGCTCCGGAGCGGCGTCGACCGCACGCAGTGGATCGTGTCGGCGACCGTGGTCGACCCGAATGATGCAGCTGCGGAATGCGGTGATCTCCCGGGCGTCGGCCAGAAGAGCTTCTCCATGACGTCGGACCTGCCACCCGGGGTGCCCGCAGGTGGGGTCTACTGGACCGTCCAGGGCCGCGATCGGGCAGACGTGGTGTCGGAGTGCCTGCGCGACCTGGGAGCCACGGCCCTGAAGGTCGAGGCGAAGGGGCCATTGACGTCGTTCGCGCCGACCGATCCTTAGCGCTGGGCGATTCGCGGCGATCATGTATCGGTGCACGCCCCCTCAGAGGACCCCACCCGCGCGCCGAGCAGATCTGACGCAGCACGTTGGGTCCGCCTCGTGCTCGTCCTCGCCGTCGGACTCGGGATCCTCGCCCCCGTCCTGTTCGTCCTCGCGTACTTCTCCTTCGCTGGCGCGCGCTTCGGCTGGATCTCCTCGGCTCTCGCCTTCACGACCCTCGGTGCTGGCATCGGGTGGGCGGCGACGTCGTCCCGATGGAGGCTGGCGCGGCGACGCGCGCTGACCGCGCTTGCCGCAGCGGGGGCGCTCGGAGGTGTCGCGACCGCCCACGTCGCGCCACCTACGCCGGGGCGTCTGCGCCACGAGATCGAGACGCTTGTGCCATCGGGTTGGACGCTGGAGGCAGAGTCGGTCGATGGGACCGCGTTCTGCTTCGACTACTGCACGACGGTCAGCCGCACCTACCGCGTGCACGGCGAGCTGCGCGACGTCGTCGCCGACGTGCGGCCGACGCTCCCGGCTCGCTGCATCGTGGGGCTCCCTGAGCTCCGCCCGACCTACTGGAGCTGTCCAGCCGACGGGGATGGCGATGTGAACCTCTCGCTCGAGCTCGCAGCCCAGCGCGACGGCACCACACTCGCCTACATCACCGCCGGCTTCTAGCTGCCTGCGCTCGAGCCGCCGACGACGGTGAACGCGAGCTGGCACGCGGCGGCCAGCTCGCCGTCGCGGCCGTCGTAGATCTCGACCCGCGTCACGACCGATCGGCGCCCGCGGCGGAGCACCGTGCCGACCGCGTGCGCGCACCCGCCCGTGACGCCGGCGAGGTAGTGAACCGTGAGGTCGGAGGTGACCACGATGGACTGCTCGTCGAGACCCACCATCGCCATGCGGCCACCGACGATGTCGGCGAGCGTCGCGACGAGCCCGCCTTGGAGCGCTCCGCCTGGATTGGTCAGCGAGTCGTCGACGTCGAGCTCCACTGCCAGATCCGCGCCCTCGACGTGCACGTCACGCATGCGCAGACCGGAGAGCAGGTGCTTGCCGCTGGCCAGCACGGCCTTGTGCCGGGCGATCGCCGCTGCGATGTCGGTCATGCGCGCTCCTCGTACGGCTCTGCGAACGATGACTCGCCAGCGGCGGCCAGGCCGTCGAACAGCTCAGTGATCGGCACGCCGTCGGTCGGCACCATCGCTTGGCTCGCCATGATGCCCTCGCGTTGGCGCAGCCCGAGCATGCTCTCGCGGCGACCTGAGTAGGTCGTCGGTTGGTCGAGCATCCACAGCACCCCTTCCGCGGCCACCTCGCAGGGCTCCCACGTGGATCGGTCGACGCCCGGAGTGTTCGCGACGAAGCCCTCGGAGGCCACCGGAAGGTCGATGCGGAAGCAGTTGACCGCGATCGCATCGCCCTGCAGCTGACGCGCGAGATCGACCGTGAGGCGCTCGAGGGCGATCTTCGACATCCCGTACGACATCAGCCCGGGGAAGGGCACGAGGGCGGCGACCGACGACACGTTGAGGACCCGGCCACCGCCGGCGGCTCGCATGTGCGGGACCGCGGCCCTCGATGCGACGAACGGTGCGTGCAGATTGACCGCCATGACAAGGTCGTGTCGGTGCATCGGGATGGTGAGGTCGCCGACGAAGGTGATCGCCGCGTTGGTCACGAGGATGTCGAGCCGCCCGAGCCAGTCGACGGTGGCGGCGACCATGGCCTCGACCTCGGCGGGGTCGGCCAGGTTGGTGGGCACCGCGATCGCTTCGCCGCCGGCGGCTCGTATTCGGCCGACGGTGTCGTCGAGCGTGCCCGGGGTGCGCTGCGGTGTCGCCGCGGTGGAGCGCGCCGCGCATGCGACCCGCACGCCGTGCTCCGCGAGCGCGACCGCGACCGCCGCGCCGACGCCGCGAGATGCCCCCGTCACCAGCGCCACCTTGTCTTCGATCGCGCGGGCCGGCGCCGTCAGCGCCACGTCGGCCTCCGTGCGACGATGGAGCGGTGGAGCGGTATCGCAGCATCGTCTACGACAGCAACCGATGGGAGGGCTTCGAGCTTCGTCCCGGCGACATCATCGTGAGCACGCCTCCGAAGTGCGGCACGACCTGGATGCAGATGATCCTCGCCTTGCTCATCTTCGGCGAGCCGCCGTTCCCCCGGCCCTTGTCGGAGCTGTCGCCGTGGCTTGACATGCAGAACCGAGCCCGCAAGGACGTCGTGGCCGACCTCGAAGCCCAGGCGCACCGTCGGTTCATCAAGACCCACACGCCGCTCGACGGCCTGCCGCTCGATTCGTCGGTGACCTACATCTGCGTCGGACGCGATCCCCGCGATGTGGCCCTGTCGATGGACAACCACATGGACAACCTCAACATCCCCTCCTTCCTCGCCGCCCGCGAGGCAGCCGCCGCCATCGACGGGGTCGAGCTCGAAGAGCTCATCCCGCCACCACCTCGCCTCGACGACCTGCGCGATCGGTTCTGGGCATGGGTCGACAACGACACGCCGCCCAACCGATCGGGCTCGTCGTTGCTCCGCACCTTGCGCCACGTCGAGACCTTCGTGCGCGCTCCGGCCGGCGTCGACATCGTGCTGATGCGGTACGAGGACCTTCAGCGCGATCGTGGCGGCGAGATGCGGCGGCTCGCCGAGCGGCTCGATGTCCCCGTCGCGGAGCACGCCTGGAGCGCGCTGGTAGCGGCGGCGGGCTTCGAACAGATGCGGTCGAACGCGGCGACGGTCGCGCCACAGGGGCACGAGTCGCAGTGGAAGGACAACGAGCGGTTCTTCAACCGCGGCACGAGTGGGCAGTGGCGGGCGTTGCTCGATGACGCTGACCTCGATCGATACCGCGCCCGAGCACGAGCGATCGGTCCCGATGACGTCGTCGACTGGGTGCACGACGACCTCTGAGCCGCAGCTCACTGGTGCACCCTTCGGGATGCACGCAGTGAGCCGTCGGCACTTCGTGCCGGGTAACGCACTGCGTGGCTGATTCGCTCACTTCGCTCGCTCATCGCTCGAGCGCTGCCGCGAGCGCGGTGACACCCGCGAGGGACCGGAGCACGTCGTTGAGGTGGGTGCAGGTGCTCGTTCCGGTGAAGTCGCTCGCGACCAGCTGCCGAAGCGCGGACACCGGCTGGCCGACGACCCGGCCGGCGCTGTCGAGCGCGCCCGGGCACTCAGGCCACGGGAGGACGCGGGCGGTGGCCGACGCGGCGAGCACGGTGAGCGTCCCGCGGCTCACGTCGGCCGAGAGCGCGTACTCATGGAGGATCTCCTCGGGCCCGTCGACGCCGAGGTGGCTGTCGCGGAAGTGCACGTCGAGCGAGAGTGGTTCGCCGCCCATGAGGTCGAGGCGTCGTTGGCGGCGCACCGATCGTGGCGTCATCGCAGGGACGTCGTGGCGCGCGAGCGCGTCGCCGTCGTCGTGCGGCGGAGGCGCCGGCGGGCCGACCGGGATCGGGAAGATCCCGGTTCGGTCGAGCGCGTCGAGCATCGTGGCGCCGCCCGCCCACCCCGCACAGAGGTCGGTGAGCCGCGCGCCCGCCTCCGGCGGCAAGCGGAACGCCGGCTGCTCCCGTGAGGAGCCGTAGCTCGAGATGAGCGCCGCCATCGGGAAGTCGTCGAGGAGCTGCAGCAGCACCGTGCCGCGCGCGCGGTGGTCCGGCAACAGCTCGTCGATGCGCGCGCGCAGCCTCTTGCTGGCGTGTCCACCCACCAGCTCGTCGAGCGCGGGCACCGGAGGGTCTGCTGCGATGGCCATCAGCGTGCCACCCGCGTCGACCGCGGCTCGCAGCGTGACTGCGTCGACGACCTCGGTCGTGCCATCGGCACGCGTCAGGAGGTCTCGCCCACTGGCCACGATCTCCTGCACCCCGTCCGGCGCGCCTCGGAGCTGGTCGATGGTCGTCGTGCGACGAACCGATCCCGGACGTCTGGGCGGCGTCGACACCACGGGGTCGTGCGGACCGTGCGGCAGCTCGGCGATCAGCCGCGCCTGCTCGCTCCCCCAGGCGTTCTCGGGCGATTCGTCCGTCGCGGAGGCGGGGGGATCGCCCGAGAACGATTGGGGCTGGCCGGGGGCGGTCATGACGGCGGCTCGATCCTGCGGATCATCGACTCCTGGGCGAAGCTCGCCACCACCTCACCAGCCGACGTGAAGACCTCGCCGCGGCCGAAGCCGCGCCCGTTGGCGACCACCGGGCTCTCCTGTGCCACGAGAAGCCAGTCGTCGAGCCGGAACGGCCGGTGGAACCAGATCGTGTGCGAGGTCACGGCGGTGTGCAGCGTGACCGTGGAGTCGGCCTGGGACACACCCTCGAACGGGCGGAGCGCGGTGCCGATGAGGGTGAGGTCGGTGGCGTGCGCGAGAAGGGCCTGGTGCACCGCACGCGCGTCGCCGGGCGACGGTGCGCGCATCCACATCGCGTAGCGCGGCGGGCC
This sequence comes from Microthrixaceae bacterium, assembly GCA_052390255.1. Taxonomy (GTDB): domain Bacteria; phylum Actinomycetota; class Acidimicrobiia; order Acidimicrobiales; family VFJN01; genus VFJN01. The sequence continues at coordinate 11,792 of JBQTHC010000047.1, read as the reverse complement.
CGACTCCCGTGCGGCGAGGTCGACGCCGCCGACGACTCGCACCTCCCACGGCACCATCGGCACCTCGACCGACGTCGCCGTTGCCGGACCGCCGACGTCGGGGGGCGACGCGCTGTGGTGGAGACCGTCCTCGTCGGCGTGCATCGCCACGATCGCCGCGGCGATCACCTTGTCGTCCTGGGTGGCGGTGATCTGCGTGGTACCGAAGGTGCGACCGTCTTGCAGCTTCTCGACGCGGTAGCGCATGGCCTTCGCGGTGTCGCCCTCGCGCGGGAACAGGACGTGCAGTGACTTCACCGACTTGTCCGGCGACGCGTCGGCAGCGGCCGTGATCATCTGGGCGAGGATCTGCCCGCCGAACACCCGGTGGTAGCCGATGTCGAGGTTGTCGCCCTCGACGACGCCTGCATCCACCTCGCGCAGGGCGAGGCACGCAACCAGCCCGTCGAGATCGAAGCCCGGCACTAGGCCTCCCCGCTGAGGTCGGCGAGCACGACACGACGCAGGAGCTTGCCGGTCTCGGTGTGTGGCAGGTCGTCGCGGAACGCGATGAGCTCCGGCGTCTTCGAGGATCGCAGGCGCACCCTGGCGTACTCGCGCAGCTCGTCAGCGCCGACGGACGCACCCTCGCGGCACACGACCGCTGCCGCGAGTCGCTGACCCCACTCGTCGTCGGGCAGACCGACCACGGCGGCCTCGCGCACCGCGGGATGCGTGAGCAGCACGTCTTCGATCTCAGCGGGTGCGATGTTCTCGCCCCCGCGGATGATCGTGTCGTCGCTGCGGCCCTCGATGAAGAGGTAGCCCTCGTCGTCGACCGAGCCGCGATCGCGAGTGGGGAACCACCCATCTGCGTCGACCGATGCGTCGTGGCCCAGGTACTCCCCCGAGACCTGCTCGCCACGTACCCAGATCTCGCCGTCGCGGATGTCGACCTCGATGCCGGGCACCAGCTTGCCCGCAGACGACAGGCGCCGGCGCGCTCGATCATCGCCAGCGAGCGCGGCCCGATGATCGTCGGGACCGAGCACGGCGATCGTGGAGCTCGTCTCGGTGAGACCGTACGCATTCACGAAGTCGGTGTCGGGAAAGGCCCGCAAGGCCGCCTCGAGCACCCGAACCGGCATGCGGGCGCCGCCGTACGCAAGTGAGCGCAGGCTGGGCGTGCCCGCCAAGTCCGAGCCGAGGTGGTCGACCACGCGGGCGAGCATCGTGGGCACGACCATCGCATGCGTGATGCCCTCGGCCCGCACCGTGTCGATCCAGACGTCGGGGGTGAAGGTGGGGAGGTAGACCACACGCCGTGCCGAGTACACGTTCGACAGCACGTTCGCCACGCCGGCGATGTGGTATGGCGGGACGCTGACCAGCGTTGCGTCCGTCTCGTCAGCGCTCGCGAACTCCACCGCGCCGATGACATAGGAGGTGAGGTGCCGATGCCGGAGCACCACGGCCTTGGGTGCCGCGGTGGTGCCGCTGGTGTAGAGCAGCACCGCGATGTCGTCACCATCGGTGCTCGACGGCGCCGCCTCGACAGGCTCGCGGGTCGCGGCATTCCACTCGTCGGTCGACAGGATCGTGACGGCGCTCCCCTCGACCGCGCCCGCCGCAACCGGATCCGCCACGACGAGGACGTCCTCGTGCGCTGCGAGCAGCGCCTGCAGCGAATCGGGACCGAGGCGGTAGCTGAGCGGGAGGAACGGCACCCCCGCCCACGCGCTCGCGAACAGCGCGACCGGGAACGCGACGTCGCTGGACCCGAGGTAGGCGAGATGCCGCGCGCCATGGCGGCGGATCACTTCGGCGCCCGCCCCCGCGCGCTCCTGCAGCGCCTGGTACGTGAGCCCGTCGGTCGACGCGCCGATGCCGACGCGATCGCCGAAGGCCGAGGCGATCATCTCGAGCAGCATCAGCAGCGTCACGCGTCACCCCTCCCGCGTGAGCAGCATCGCACCGGCGATCGGCCCGCCGCCGTTGCCCACGGCCGCGACCTCGACGTTGCCCTGCACCTGGCGCGCCCCTGCCTCGCCACGGAGCTGCAGGCAGGCCTCGTGGATGAAGCCGAACCCGTGAAGGCGACCAGCCGACAGCTGTCCGCCGTGCGTGTTCAACGGCAGCTCGCCCTCGAGCGCGATGCGGTGGCCACCCTCGATGAAGGGGCCCGACTCGCCCTTGCCGCAGAAGCCGAGTGCCTCGAGCCACGTCATCGTGAGGAAGCTGAAGCCGTCGTAGAGCTCGACGATGTCGACATCGGCGGGCTTGAGGTCGGTGCGCGTCCAGAGGTGGGCGCCTGCGTCGCGCGCGGCCATCGTGGTCAGGTCGTCGAACTGGTCCCACGACGGGCGTCCACGCAGTGCCGTGCCGACCGCCTCGACACGGGCGACGGGATGGTCGATGTCACGAGCGTGCTCGGCCGCCGAGACGATCACCGCGGTCGAGCCGTCGACCGGCGCGTCGCAGTCGAACAGACGGAAGGGCGTGGTGATCATGCGCGCCGCGAAGTAGTCGTCGAGCGTCATCGGCTCGCGGTACACGGCCTTGGGGTTGAGCCCCGCGTTGCGACGCGCGTTGATGGCGATCATCGCCATCTGCTCGGACGTGGTGCCGTACTCGTGGAAGTGCCGCTGCGCGTTGATGGCCAGCCAGTTGGCTGCCGAGTAGGCACGAAAGGGGATGCTCCACTGGAACTGGCCGCCCATCTTCGGCGCCCTCGGAGCACCGCCACCACCGCCTCCGCCGCCTCCGCCGCCCATCATCGTGTGCATGCCCTGACGGCCGCCGTCGCCCTGCGCGGACGCTTCGGTGACCGTGCGGTACACGAGCACGTGGCGCGCGAGCCCCGCGCCAACCGCCATCACGGCGTTGATCACCGCGGCGAGCTGCGCCGCGCCCTCGATGCCCCCGGTGTGCCAGCTCACCTCCAGGCGCAGTGCGTCCTGCACCTCGGGCGTGCCGGGCCCGGAGAAGGCCTCGCCGCCGCCACCGGCGCCCGGGTAGGTGGCGAGGCCGTCGATGTCGGCGGTGGTCAGACCCGCATCCGCGATGGCCTCGAGTGCGGCCTCGATGGTGAGGTCGAGTCCGCTGCGGTACAGGCGGCGACCCACGGCCGACTGCCCGATGCCCGAGATGATCGACCGTCGCTCGAAGTCGGTCATCGGTCATCCCGTTCGAAGAGCGGGAACCACACGGACTCGCGCTGCTCGAAGGCAACGCGCACCGGCATCCCGATGTGCACCTCCTCGGCCGGGCAACCCACCACGTTCGTCGTGAGGCGAAGACCATCCTGCTCGGGAAACGTGACGACCGCGATCACGTACGGCTCGGTCGAACCGTCCCAGGACTGGTGGTTGACGGTGAACGAGAACACCTCGGCCCGCCCGCTCACCGCCTCGGGCGCGAGCTCGGCGCTCCCACACCGCGGGCACCGCGGAAGGGGTGGGTGGAGGAAGTACCTACATCCTTGGCAGCGCAGGAAGCGCAGGCGACCGTCCTCACCCGAGGTCCAGAAGAAGCGGTTGGCGTCGTCGAGGGCGGGCAGGACGCGAAAGACGGCTTCGGTCAACCCTTGCCCATCCGTTCCGCGAGGGTCATCGCCGTGACGATGCCCTCCTCTTGGAACTTGCCGGTGCCGTAGCTGACCGGCGTGGTGTCGACGTCGGTGGCCTGGGCCCGCAGCGCACCGACGGTGGCCTGCGCGCGGGGGATGTGTGCGAACGGGTCGTAGGAGAAGTTCCGCATGGCGTTCTCGTGGGTGATCTTGTTGATCTCGGCGTCGGGCAGGCCGGCGAGGTACTTCATCGCCATCTCCGGCGCGTCGGGCCAGGTGGAGTCGGAGTGGGGGTAGTCGCACTCCCAGTGGATGTGGTCGCCGTTGAGGTGGTGCCGCACCTCCATGCCGACCGCGTCGTCGATGAAGCAGGTGAGGATGTTCTCGTTGAACACCTGGCTCGGGAGCTTGTCACCGAAGTCCTGGTTCGTCCACGCGCGGTGATGGTGGTACACGTAGTCGATCCGCTCGAGGAAGTACGGCACCCACCCGATGCCGCCCTCGGACAGCGCGATGCGCAGGTTCGGGAACTTGCGGAACGTGGGTGACCAGACGAGGTCAGCAGCGCACTGCACGATGTTCATCGGCTGCAGCGTGATCAGCGTGTCGAAGGGCGCGTCGAACGACGTGATGACCGTCTCCGACGACGAGCCGATGTGCAGGCAGATGACCGTGCCGGTCTCCTCGCATGCCGCGAGGAACGGATCCCAGTGGTCGGTGTGGTAGCTCGGCATCTTCAGCTTCGAGGGGTTCTCGGAGAACGTGACGGCATGGCAGCCCTTGTCGGCCATGCGCCGCACCTCGGCGGCCATGAGCTCCGGATCCCAGATGGGCGGGACAGCCAGCGGGATCATGCGGCCGGGGTGGGTGCCGCACCAGTCCTCGACGTGCCAGTCGTTGTACGCCTGCAACAGCTCGAGCGCGACGTCCTTGTCGTCGCACGTCGAGAACAGCTGGCCACAGAACCCGGTGAGGCTCGGGAAGTTGAGAGAGCCGAGCACGCCGTTCACGTTCATGTCACGGATGCGCTCGTCGATGTCGTAGCAGCCAGGCCGCATCTGCTCGAACGCGAGCGGATCGAGGCCGTACTCCTCGGGCACGCGCCCCGCCACCGCGTTGAGCCCGACGTTGGGGAGGGCGTGCCCCTCGAACATCCAGACCTCGCGCCCGTTCTCGAGCGTTTCGATGAAGGGCGCGCGAGCGGCCGCCTTGGCGGAGAGACGGCCCTCGAACAGGTGCGGCGGCTCGACGACGTGGTCGTCGACGCTCACCAGGATCAGATCCTCGACCTGCATGGGTCCCCCTCCGGAACTGGATGTGACGGCGCTGTTAGATTAGTCGACGGGTTCGACGGCGCAACCAGCGGTGGAACGAGGTCTGGGCATGACAACCGAGCGATCGTGGGGCGCCGGAGCGTCGCGAGGTGACGAGTAGCGTGCCCGGGATGGACGGCACCAGCATCGTGCGGCGCCCGCCCTTCGGCACGAACCCGCTCGTCGGCGAACGAGGGACCGACACCCAGCGGCGCATCCTGACGGCAGCCCTCGAGGTGTTCGCCGAGGTCGGCTACAACGACACGCGCGTCGAGCTGATCACCGAGCGCGCCGGCTGCTCGCGGCCCGCGTTCTACCAGTACTTCTCCAGCAAGGACGACGTGTTCTGGAAGCTGGCCGGCCAGCTCGGCCACGAGATGGTCGAGCTCGGCGACCAGCTCGGCATCGTCACGCCCGACGCGGCAGGCGTCGCCGCGCTCGCGGCGTGGATCGATGATTTCACGACCCTCTACGCCGCATACTCGCCCGTGTTCTCCGCCTTCCAGGCAGCGAGTCGCGATCACGAGCCGATGATGCAGGGCTCGAGCTCGATCAGCGAGCGGCTCGGCGCTGCGCTCCTGCGCTCGTTCGGTGCTCGAGACAAGCGCGCGAGCACAACGACGCTCGCCACCGGGATCGTCGCCGTGCTGATCCGGTGCAGCTTCTACTGGGAGAGCATGGCTGGCGCCTTGCCCCGCGAGCGCCTGATCGAGGGGCTCGCGCAGATCGTCCACCGCGTGTTCGCGGGGCCGATCGAGGGCGTCAACGTGCATGCACGCAGCACGGGCACGCGCCGCCCGCGGACGGCGCCGGTCGCCGCGATGCCTGATGGCGACGGCGCGCGTGTGCTGCGCCCGCGTGGCGAGCGCACGCGCCAGCGGCTCCTCGACGCGGGAACCAAGGTCCTGCCAGCGCGCGGCTACCACGACGCGCGCGTCGACGACATCGTCGAGGTCGCGGGCGTGTCGCACGGCAGCTTCTACCGGTACTTCGACAACAAGGACGACTTCTTCCGCGCCCTCGCCGAGGCAGCGAGCGCCAGCATGATCGAGCTGCTCGACGCGTTCCCCGCCGACGGCGGCACGGCCGAGCTCCACCAGTGGTTCGAGGACTGGTTCGCCACCTATCGGAGCAACGGCGGCGTCATCAGCACGTGGCAGGAGATGCAGTCCGCCGACCCCGATCTCGTGAGCTTCTCTCATCAGGTGGCCGCCTCGGTCGTCACGCGGCTCGTCGCTGTGCTCGAAGACCGAGGCTTCGGTGACCCTGCGATCGAGGCGCTCGCGCTCCTCGCGCTCATCGAGCGACTTCCCTACAGCGTGTTCACGCTGCGGTTCGCGAAGCAGCCCCAAGCCATCGACGCGATGGTCACGATCTTCCAGCGCGGCTTCCTCGGCCTCGCCGTCCCGGCCTAGTGGACTTCGAGTTCACCGACGACCAGCTCGCGCTCCGCGACAACGCACGCACGGTCCTGACCTCCGCGTGCCCGCCATCACTTGTGCGTGGCGTGTTCGACGGCTCGCGCGACGGTCACGAGCTCTGGTCGGCGCTCGTCGCGCTCGACTGGCCGGCCATCGGGATCAGCGAGGAGCACGGCGGGCTCGGGCTCGGCTACCTGGAGGTGGGCATCGTGGTGGAGGAGCTCGCGCGGGCGGTCGCGCCTTCGCCGTTCGTCGCGACGCTCACGCAGCTGGCGCCGCTCCTGCGCGAGGCGGGTGCGACGTCGCTCCTCGCGAGCATCGCCGACGGCTCCCGCACTGGCACGCTCGCGCTCGCCGAGAACGGTCGCTGGCACCCCGGCGCCATCGCCACCACCGCTCGACGCGAGGGCAGCAGGTGGTTGCTCGACGGCGTGAAGTCCCACGTGCTCGACGGCATGAGCGCGGATGAGATTGCCGTGATCGCGCGTGTGGCCGGCACCTCCGGCGACGACGGGCTCGGCGCCTTCGTCGTGCCCTCGAGTGCGGTCGCTGCAGCGCCGCTCGCGGTGATCGACCCGACGATGCCCGTCGCCACCGTCACGCTTCGCTCGGTCGAGATCGCCGACGAGCGGGTGCTGCTCGAGCCCGGTGACCCCCGCGCCCCTGCGGCGATCGAGCGCGTGCTGCACGAAGCCACCACCGCGATCGCGCTCGCCACCACGGCGACGTGCCGCGCCATCTTCGAGACGACGCTCCAGTACGCGAAGGACCGCGAGCAGTTCGGTCGCCCGATCGGTTCGTTCCAGGCGCTGAAGCACCGGCTCGCCGACATGTTCCTCGCCGTCGAACGAGCGAGCTCGCTCGCCTACTTCGCCGCGCTCACGATCGCGGAGGACGACGACCGTCGAGCCGTCGCCACCTCGATGGCGAAGGCCGCGGCGGGCGACTGCCAGCGCCTCGTCGTCGGCGACGGCCTCCAGCTGCACGGCGGGATCGGCTTCACCTGGGAGCACGACCTCCACTTCCTGCTCAAGCGCGCCAAGTCGGGCGACCTGCTCTTCGGAACCGCGGCGGCGCACCGCGCGCGCCTCGCCACGTTGCTCGGGTTGGCAGCATGAAGCTGCGCTTCGACGACACGGTCGAGGCCTTCCGGGCCGAGCTGCTCGAGTGGCTCGCCCAGAACCGGCCGACACCCGAGGAGATGGCCTCGGATCCGTCGATCTCGACCGGGCACGCCCCCGCGTGGGCGCGACGCTGGACGCGCACGATGTTCGATGCGGGCTGGCTCGTACCGGGATGGCCGCCAGAGCTCGGCGGCCGCAACGCGGGCCCGATCGAGACCCTCGTGTACATCGAAGAGCTCGCGAAGGCACGCGTCCCACGCACCACGAACGTGCAAGGGCTCGGGATCGTCGCGCCGTCGATCCTCGACTACGGCAGCGCGGATCAGATCCGCGACTACGCGATGCCGATCTTGCGCGGCGAGGTCACGGCCTGCCTCGGGATGAGCGAACCGGGTGCGGGGAGCGACCTCGCGTCGCTCAGCACGCGCGCGGTGCGCGACGGCGACAGCTTCGTGATCAACGGGCAGAAGGTCTGGACCTCGGGCGCGAACTACGCCGACTTCTGCTTCCTGTTCTGCCGCACCGATCCCACGGCGCCGAAGCACAAGGGCATCAGCATCCTGCTGGTCGACATGGACACGCCCGGCATCACGGTCCGGCCGCTGCCAGAGATCATCCGCCCGGAGCACCCCGATCTGAACGAGATGTTCTTCGACGACGTCGTCGTACCGGCGCGCAACCTCGTCGGCGAGCTGAACGACGGCTGGGCGATGGCCAACGGCTCGCTCGCACACGAGCGCGGCATGGTGTGGGTGGGCGCCGTGATGGGGCTCGAGGAAGCGATGGACACACTGCTCCACGATGCGGCCAGGCTCACTGCTCGCATGGGTGAGGCTGAGCGCGCGGTCGCCGTCGACCAGATCGTGCAGCTCGCGATCGACACCACCGCTGCGCGCTGTCTCGGCTACCGCGGCTTCGCCAAGCTCGCCCGCGGTGGCAGCGCACCCGAGCAAGCGCTCATGAAGGTGTTCGCGAGCGAGGCACGCCAGCGCGTGGCGCTCGTCGCGGCCGAGATCCAGGGCGCGGACGCGCTCGAGGTGGGCACGATCGACGCCGACGGCCACCAGAGCATCGACGAACCCCAGGGCACCTGGATCGAGCAGTACTTCCACTCGTTCGCGAACACCATCTCCGCGGGCGCGTCGGAGATCCAGCGCAACATCATCGCCGAGCGCGTCCTCGGGCTCCCGCGGAGCTGACCGGTGCCGGCAAGCGACTCGGCATCCACGGTCGCGCAGCTGTTCACGCGTCGGGCCGAGGACGACCACCCCGGGCTCCGCAGCGACGACCACGACTGGTCATGGCGCGAGATCGTGGCGGCGAGCGCGGCGCGCGCGGCGGTGTTCTCCGCGATGGAGGACCGCTCGCCACGACACGTCGGCGTCCTGCTCGAGAACGTCCCGGAGTACGTGTTCGTGCTCGGCGGTGCAGCGCTCTCCGGCGCTGTCGTCGTGGGCATCAACCCCACCCGGCGCGGCGACGAGCTCGCGCGGGACATCCGCCACACCGACTGCCGGCTGCTGCTCACCGATCGCGCACAGCTGCACCTCCTCGACGGCCTCGATCTCGGTTCGTGCGAGATCCTCTCCGTCGACGATGACGACTGGCCGCGCCGCGTCGCGGCGCACGAGGGCGCAGCCCTCCCCGACGTGCTGCCGAGCGCCGACGATCTCTACCTCCTCATGTTCACGTCGGGGTCGACCGGCGCGCCCAAGGCCGTGCGGATGAGCCAGGGCCGCGCGGCTCGCACCGCGGCCGCATCAGCGGTCGCGTTCACGAGTGACGACGTCCTCTACTGCGCGATGCCGCTCTTCCACGGGAACGCACTGCTCGCGAACCTCCTCCCCGGCGCAGTGGCAGGTGCCACCGTGGTGCTCCGGCCGAGGTTCTCCGCGTCTGCGTTCCTCACCGACGTGCGTCACCACGGGTGCACGTACTTCAACTACGTCGGTCGGGCGCTGTCGTACATCCTCGCCCAGCCTGAGGCCGCCGACGACCAGGACAACCCGCTCAAGTGGGGACTCGGTTCGGAGGCCTCCCCCCGCGACCTCGAGGAGTTCCGACGGCGCTTCGGCTGCTACGTGGTGGAGGGCTACGGCTCAAGTGAGGGCGCGGTGGTGATCCAGCCGTATCCCGGGATGCCGCCCGAAGCGCTGGGTCGACCCAAGGAGGGCCAGGACGTGGCGGTCATCGACCCCGATACGGACGAGGAGTGCCCGCCCGCGCGCTTCGGCGAAGGTCGGCGTCTGCTCAACGCTTCCGAAGCGACCGGTGAGATCGTCGGGCGCAACGGCTTGTCGTCGTTCGAGGGGTACTACGCCAACCCCGATGCGGACGAGGCGCGGGCGCGCAACGGCTGGTACTGGACCGGCGACCTCGGCTACCGGGATGAGGACGGCACCTTCTACTTCGCGGGCAGGACCGCGGACTGGCTGCGCGTCGACGGCGAGAACTTCGCGGCGGCACCGGTCGAACGCATCCTCGGGCGCTTCTCAGGTGTCGCGGCCGTGGTCGTGTACGCGGTGCCCGACCCGCGGACTGCGGACCAGGTGATGGCCGCGATCGAGCTCGACCACGGCGTCACGTTCGACCCGGTCGCGTTCGCGTCGTTCCTCGCTGAGCAACCCGACCTCGGCACGAAGTGGATGCCGCGCTTCGTGCGCGTCGTCGACGCGCTCCCCCTCACGGCCACCCGCAAGATCGATCGCAACCCGCTGCGCCGAGACCGCTGGGTCACGACCGACCCCGTCTGGTGGCGGCCCACCGCGTCCGAGCCGTACCGGCCACTCGCCGGGGACGACGTCGACGCCCTCGCCCGCGCGTTCGATGAGGCCGGCCGTGCTGGGATGCTCGCATGAGGTTCGCGATCACCCACCCGCTCGTCACCCACCCGTACCACCCCGACCTCGTGACCGGGGCGGGAGTGTCCCAGGTGGCCGCCGCCGCCGAACAGGCCGGGTTCGACGGCGTCGGCTTCACGGACCACCCCGCGCCGTCGCAACGCTGGCTCGAAGGCGGCGGGCATGACAGCCTCGATCCGTTCGTCGCCCTCGCTTTCTGCGCCGCCGCGACGAAGCGGATCCGGCTCATCCCGAACATCGTCGTGCTGCCGTACCGCAATCCGTTCATCGTTGCGAAGGCGGCGGCATCGCTCGACATCCTCTCGGGCGGCCGCTTCACGCTCGCCGTGGGCGCCGGCTACCTGAAGGGCGAGTTCGCGGCGCTCGGTGTCGACCACAACGAGCGCAACGAGCTCTTCGACGAGGCGATCGACGTCATCAAGGCGATATGGACGAGCGACGAGGTCACCGTCGAGGGTCGCCACTTCAGCGCCCGCGGCGTCACCGCGCATCCGCGGCCGGTCAGCCAGCCGCACCCGCCGATCTGGATCGGCGGCAACAGCGCACGGGCGCGCCAGCGCGTCGCCGATCGAGGCGACGGCTGGGCCCCCTTCCCAGCGCCCGCCGGGCTGGCGCGCACCGCGCGCACCGTCGCGCTCGGCACAGCCGACGAGCTCGCCGCGTCGCTGGAAGACCTGCGGGAGCGCCTCGTCTCCGCGGGCCGCGCGCCGGACAGCGTCGACGTGTGCTTCGCGTGCCACGCCGGCGGCGACCCGGCGTCGCCTGGCTTCGACGCCGACGCGCACCTCGCGGGTCTCGACGAGCTGGCTGCGATCGGCGTCACCTGGGTGCAGGTCAGCCTTCCCGGCGACGACCTTCCTCGCACGCTCGACGTGCTCGAGCGCTACGGCGCCGACGTCATCACCCGCTCCCGCACGCGTTCTTGAGTCGTTCTGTTCGGAAGACCGCTACGCGACGACCCAAGATCCCAAAGGGCCGCGTTCTTGGGTCGTCGCGTTCGGAAGACCGCGACGAAACGACTCAAGAAGTCGGCGGTCCGCCTTCCCAACGGGCGTTGGCCTCTTCGAAGAGCCGCATCGTGCGCTCGAGATCGCGTGGACGCTCCTCGAGCGTGTCTGGGTCCCACTCGGAGCGCTCGCCGTTGAAGAAGTCGCCGCCGTACACGTGCAGCGCCACGGCGTACTCGCGGCGAGAGTTGGCAACCGAGTGGATGGCGTCGTCGCCGAGCACGAGCACGTCGCCAGCCACGACCTCGCGACCGCCCGCCGCCTCGAGACCTGCTGCACCGCGCCGGAAGAACGCGTTGTCCTCCTGCCCGCCGTACATCCCGATCACCGCCCACATGCGGTGATCGTGCGGGTAGAGGACCATGCCTGGGGTCCAGGCGACCCGCAGGATCGTGAGGGTGGCGGCGTTGTAGAGCGGCGTGATGCCACCGCGCTCGATCGAGCCGACGGCCCGAACGAGCGCGCCACGGTCGGCGACGAGCAAACCCACCACGTCGCGCACGGCCAATGCCGGCGTGT
>JBQTHC010000046.1:0-25881 GCA_052390255.1 Microthrixaceae bacterium | reverse complement strand
GTCGGGGATCGTCACGTCGGCGCCCTGGAGCTTGGACACGCCTCGCACGATCGCAGAGTGCTTCGCGGACGAGTCGTGGAACCGGCACGCAGGCCCACCCAGGCAGGTGTCGAACAGCTCGATCTCGCCGCCCATCGCCTTGATCGCGTCGAGGTAGCCGAGGCGGTCCTCGTACACGGTCTCGTGCAGCACCGACATGCCGTCGGCTTGGGTCATCAGCACGATGAGCGGCGGCTGCCAGTCCGTCATGAAGCCGGGGTGCGTGTCGGTCTGCACCGCAGCCGGACGAAGCTGCGCAGCGCTCGCGCTGATCCATCGGTCGTCGATCTCGACGTGCGCGCCCATCCGCTGGAGCGTGTTGATCGCGGTGACGAGGCGATCCTGGTTGCACCCGCCGACGCGCACCCGTCCGCCGGTCATGAGACCGGCCACGAGATAGCTGAACGCCTCGAGGCGGTCACCTTGCAGGCGGGCCTCCGCGCCGTTGAGCGACTCGACGCCCTCGATCACGAAGCGGCGATCGGGACGCAGCGCGATGTGCGCGCCCATGCGCTGAAGGAACAGCGCGAGCTCGACGACCTCAGGTTCGGTCGCCGCGTTGTGGATCACCGTCCGACCTTCGGCGAGGACCGCGGACAGGATCACCGTCTCCGTCGCGCCGACCGAGGGGTAGGGAAGCGTGATCCGCGTGCCGCGCAGGCGACCGGCCATGCGTGCGGTGATCCCCTGCGGTTGGACCTCCACCTCGGCGCCCATCTGCTGCAGTGCGGCCACGTGGAAGTCGACTGGCCGGCGTCCGATGCGGTCCCCGCCCACCAACGGGACGAACGCCTCGTGTGCGCGGTGCAGGAGCGGCCCGAGCAGCAGGATCGGGATGCGGTTGAGGCCTGAGAACTCGAGCGGCACCCGCGGGGTGGGCTCGGGCACCGGGTGGACCGTGATCGAGTCGTCGTCGATGTCGACCCCGAGCCCGATCGACCGCAGGATCTCGGCGGTGATGCCCACATCGCCGACCGCGGGCGCATTGGTGATCGTGGACGGCCCATCGGCGAGCAGCGCCGCGACCATGTGCTTGGTCACCGCGTTCTTCGACCCGGCGACCACGACATCGCCACGCAGCGGTCCGCTCGGCTCGATGTGCCACGCAGAACCGTCGAGATCGGCGGCGGGTCTCATCGGCGACGAGGCTACCTGCCACGACCGCGAGCGCCGGAGGCCCGTGCCTCCGGCGCTCGCGGCACTGCTGTGGCCTAGATGGCGTCGGTGTCGCGCTCGCCGGTGCGGATCCGGTGGACCGACGAGACGTCGGTCATCCAGATCTTGCCGTCGCCGATCTTCTCGGTGCGGGCCGCCGCAGCCAGTGCGTCGGCGAGGCCCGCCGCACTGGCGTCGGCGGCGAGGATCTCGAGCTTGATCTTCGGCACGAAGTCCACGGTGTACTCCGCGCCGCGGTACACCTCGGTGTGGCCCGACTGTCGGCCGAACCCCTGCACCTCGCTCACGGTCATGCCGTTGACGCCGGCCGCCTTGAGCGCTTCCTTCACCTCGTCGAGCTTGAACGGCTTGATCACTGCGGTGATGAGCTTCACGTCGTTCCTTCCGGTCAGTTCGAGTATGCCGTCTCGGCGTGCTGGCTCAGGTCGAGGCCGGTGTTCTCCTCGTCCTCGTCCACGCGCAGCCCGAAGATCGCGTCGACCACCTTGGCGATCACGAAGGTGAGCGCCCCTGAGTAGACGAGCGCCGCCACGACGGCCACGGTCTGGTCGACGAGCAGGTCGGTGCCGCCGCCGAAGAAGACGCCGTCGAACCCGAACCCGGTCGCCGACAGGTCGCCGAAGAAGCCGAGGAGGAGCGAGCCCACGATGCCGCCGACGAGGTGCACCGCGATCACGTCGAGGCTGTCGTCGAGGCCGAGCGCCTTCTTGATCGAGATGGCGAGGTAGCAGACCGCGCCAGCGATCGCGCCGATGAAGATCGGCGACATGCCGCCGACGTAGCCCGCGCACGGCGTGATCGCGACGAGGCCGGCGACCGCGCCGGAGGCGCCCCCGAGCGTGGTGGCGTGGCCGTCCTTCAGCCGCTCGACCACGAGCCAGCCGAGCATCGCGGCGGAGGCGGCGAGGCTCGTGTTGACGAGTGCCTGCGCGGCCTGGCCGTTCGCAGCTCCGGCGGATCCGGCGTTGAACCCGAACCACCCGAACCACAGGATCCCCGTGCCGAGCAGCGTGAACGGCAGGTTGTGCGGCGGCATCTGCTGGTCGGGATAGCCCTTGCGCTTGCCGATGATCGCCACGATCACCAGCGCCGCGATGCCGGCGTTGATGTGGATCGCCGTGCCGCCGGCGAAGTCGAGCGCGCCTCGCTTGAACAGCCAGCCCGTGGGGCTGAACACCCAGTGCGCGAGCGGCGAGTAGACGAGCACCGACCACAGCCCGATGAGCACGACGTACGACTTGAACTTGAGACGGTCGGCCGTGGCGCCGGTGATCAGCGCCGGCGTGATGATCGCGAACATCATCTGGAAGGCGAAGAACACGATCGGCGGGATCGTCAGGAACTCGAGGCCCGGAAGCAGGTTCACGAGCCCGCCGGCGGCGTCGAACTTCATCACGTCCTTCATGAACGCGAAGTCGAAGTTGCCGACGAAGCCGCCCCCGTCACCGAACGCGACCGAGAACCCGACGACCGCCCACAGCACGCCGATGAGCCCCATCGCGAAGAAGTTCTGCATCAGCATGCCCAGCACGTTCTTGCCGCGGACCATGCCCGCATAGAAGAAGGCCAGACCGGGGGTCATGAACAGCACGAGTGCTGATGCGGTCAACACCCATGCGGTATCGCCAGCATTGACTTCCAATGTCACTCCTTGGTCGATGAGACGGGACTGCGACAGAATCCCGTCAGCGTGTTTCCGGGATGTTTCGCGCTGCGACCACTTCTGTGAACTGCCGCACACGCTCGGCCACGGGTGGCCGGCTGGTGCCCCTCTCCTCCTACGGCTTGGGTCGTGGGCCCCGGATCAGGCGGCCCGGCAGCTCGCCGGTGAAGTCGTCATGATCCACGGTCTGGACGCCGGCGACGAAGGTGGCGTCGTAGCCCCTGGCCCGCTGCACGAGGCGTCGCCCGCCAGCGGGGAGGTCGAAGGCCATGCGGGGGAGCCCGAACGACAGCGCCTCGAAGTCGATCAGGTTGAGGTCCGCTCGCATCCCGGGTGCCACCAGCCCGCGGTCGTGCAACCCGTAGAGCTCGGCGGTCTGCTGGGTCTGGCGGCGAACCACGTGCTCGAGCGGCAGGGTCGGGCCTCGCCGGCGGTCACGCGCCCAGTGGGTGAGCATGAACGTGGGCGTGCCGCCGTCGCAGATCGCGCCGCAGTGCGCGCCAGCGTCCGAGAGGCCCATGCGCGTGCGCGGGTGCTGCACCGCTTCGTAGGTCATCGACAGGTCGCCGTAGCCGTAGTTGAAGAACGGCGCGTACAGCATCCCGTTGCCGTCGTCGCTCGTGAGCTGGTCGAGCACGATCTGCATCGGCGCGATCCCTCGCCGCAGGGCGATGGCAGCCACCGAGGTGTCGGCAGCCGGTTCGTAGTCGATGTCGGCGCCGTCGACGAGCCACATCCGATCGAGCTTGCCGAGGACAGCCCGCTCGAAGAACCCGTTGTCGTCGGGGATCTCCTCGACGATCCGTCGCCGACGCTCGGGCGCCGCGAGCGCACGCAGCCGATCGCCCATCGGGAGATCGGCGACCTCGGCGTACGCCGGGTGGAACAGCAACGGATGGATGCTCCCGTGCAGGCAGTAGAGGATCCCGATCGACCGCCCGGCCACCTGGGCGTACAGCGGCAGCCCTTCGTCAGCAGCGTCCTCCAGCAGGCGCAGGACCTCACGCCACACCTCCGGGTCCTGGTCGGGCTGGTTGAGGTTCACGCTCACGGTGCGACCGCTGCGGCGCGCCAGGTCCCGCATCCAGGGCCACTCGTGCAGCGGCACGCGTGCGTGGTCGGGAGCGAACTGGAAGACGCCGTGGCCCGCCCGCGCCATGGCGTCGCCGATCTCGAAGAGCTCGTCGGGGCTGGCGTCGGTTCCCGGCACGAGCTCGCCCGCCTTCGAGCGATGGATCGGCGTGCGACTCGTGGAGAACCCGAGCGCGCCGGCGTCGAGGGCCTGCTGGACGAGCTCGGCCATCGCCGCACGGTCCGCGCTCGTCGCCGGCTCGTTCGCCGCGCCGCGATCTCCCATCACGAACGCGCGGAGCGGACCGTGCGCGATCTGCGCGCCGACGTCGAGCACGCGGGGCGTGCGCTCGACCGCGTCCAGGTACTCGGGGAAGCTCGTCCACTCCCAGGTGATGCCCTCGGTCATCGCCGAGCCCGGGATGTCCTCGACGCCCTCCATGAGATCGATGAGCCACTCGTGGCGATCCTGAGCCGCTGGCGCGAACCCGACGCCGCAGTTGCCCATCACCACGGTCGTCACCCCATGCCATGAGCTCGGTGTGACCCACGGGTCCCACGTGACCTGGGCGTCGTAGTGCGTGTGGACGTCGACCCACCCAGGGGTGACGAGCCGGCCGTCCGCGTCGATCACGCGCGCTGCTGAGGCGGTCGACGCGCTCGACGGCGCCACGACGTCGGTGATGCGACCGCCGTCCACGACGACGTCGGCGTGGCGGGCCGGAGCACCGGAGCCGTCGACGAGCAGCGCGTTCGCGAGGACGAGGTCAGCCACGGGCGTGCTCGACGGCATCCGGCTGTCGCCCGCGCACGAGCCGCCCGGGAAGCTCGCCGGTGTGCTTGCCATCGAGGTACGTCACGGCCCCCGAGACGACGCTCGCGACGTAGCCGTCGGCGCGCTGCAGCAGCCGCTTCCCGCCGGCCGGGAGGTCGAAGTGCATCTCCGGTGGGCGCAAGCGCAGGCCGTCGAGGTCGATCACGTTGAGGTCGGCCTTGTAGCCCGGTGCGATCAGCCCTCGGTCGAGCATGCCGACGGCCTCCGCATTGCGTCGCGTGAGCGCGTGCACGGCCCACGGAAGCTCGACCCGCGGGCCGCGGGTGCGGTCGCGCACCCAGTGCGTCAGCATCGTGGTGACGTTGCTGCCGTCACAGATCGTGCCGACGTGCGCGCCGCCGTCGCCAAGCCCGATCACGGTCTGCGGATGCTGCAGCATCTCGTGGATCGCGTTGAAGTCGCCGTCGACGTAGTTGGCGAAGGGGAAGTAGAGGAAGCGGGTGCCGCCGTCGGCGACCATCACCTCGTACGCGAGCTCGGCGGGGATGCGCCCTGCGGCGCGAGCGCGCGGACCGAGGGCTTGGTCGGCGGGCTGCTCGTAGTCCGGTGGGTCGCCGAGCTCGAAGAACGTGTCGAAGCGCCGGCCGTCGTTGCGGCGCTCTGCCGCGAGGATCCGGTCGCGAACCGCCGGGTCGAGCAGGAGCGCGAGCTTCTCGTCGAGAGGAACGTGGTCGATGCGCTGGTACTCGGGGTTCGACGCGAACGGGCTGAACGTCGTCTGCAGTCCGAACAGCGCGCCGATCGGGCGGGTGGCCACCTGCGCGCGCATCGGGAGCCCGTCTGCCGCTGCCTGCTCCAGCATGGCGAGGATGCCGCGGTACCCGTCGCTCGAGCCGCTCTGCGCGAGTGACACGGTGAGCGGGCGCCCGGAGCGCTCCACCATGTGGCGGAACCGCTCGAACTCCTCGCGGCCGTCGGGGAAGTCGGAGATGAGCTCGATCACGCCGGCGCCGGTCTTGCCCATCGCTTCGGCGATCCCGACGAGCTCCGCCTCCGCTGCGGTCAAGGTGGGTGTGGAGTCGCCGGTGCTCGTGCGGTGGTTGAGCGTGCGCGAGGTGGTGAAGCCCACCGCGCCGGCGCGCACCGCCTCGGCGACGAGCCGGCCCATCTCCGCGATCTCCCGCGTGGTCGCCGCCTCCCGCTTGGCGCCTCGGTCACCCATCACATAGAGGCGGAGCGCGCCGTGGGGGACCTGGGCGGCCACGTCGATGTCGTGGTCCATCCGATCGATCGCGTCCAGGTACTCGGGGAACGTCTCCCAGTCGAACGCCACGCCTTCGTGGAGCGCCGCTCCGGGGATGTCCTCGACCCCCTCCATGAGCTGGATCAGTGCCATGTGGTCCTCGGCACGCACGGGAGCGAAGCCCACGCCGCAGTTGCCCATGACCACCGTGGTGACGCCGTGCCAGGACGACGGAGCGAGGTGGTGGTCCCACGTGACCTGCCCGTCGTAGTGGGTGTGGATGTCGACGAACCCGGGCGTGACGAGCGCGCCCTCGGCGTCGAGCACGGCGCGTGCCGCCGTGGTGCTGGCCGCGCCGGCGTCGACCACGTCGGTGATGCGGCCGCGGTCGATCACGACGTCGGCCATGCGCGATGGGGCGCCAGAGCCGTCGACCAGCGTTCCGTTGCGAACCAGGAGGTCGGCCATCCGAGGCAGTCCATCAGATCGGGGGCGTCGTTGCTGGAAACGTCTGAGATCCGCGTCCGGAGGACTCGGGCGGCGCCGGAACCGACCAAGCGGCCGTTCCGCGCATGACCAGCCCAAACGGGCCACCACTGGCTATTCCGCGTCGCCGCGCCTTCAGGGGGCGCGGCGGCGTGCCGATGGCACCACATGCGCTTCGCCTTGCGATCTCGCGCCGCGATCGCGATCCCGGTGGCCGCCGCGCTCGCCGCGGTCGTGTGGGCGTTCGCGAGCGGCGCGACGACGCGACTCACGTGGGGCGCGGCGCTCGCATGCGTTGCCGTGGCGGTTGCCGCGCTGCGCGTCCCATCCGGCGGCACGCTGCTCGCCGACCAGGTGGCGCCGCTGTCGATCAGCCTCTCGCTCCTCGCGATCTGCGGCGTCGGCCTCGACCAGACCGCGGCCGCGCAGTCGTGGCGTTCAGTCGTGGCGGTCGCCGCCTACCCGTTTCTCGGCCAGGTGCTGCTGCGGCTGGTGGCCGCGCACCGCGAGATCCGCGAGGCCGACGTGCTCGTGGAGTCCGCGCTCGTCGGCACCGCCGTCGGCATCGTGCTGCACGTCTCCGTGAGCGGATGGCGCGCGCGCACGTTCAGCTCGGCGTGGGGCGAGGCGCAGGGCGCCTTCCCGGCGATGCTCGTCGCGCTCGACGTGGCGTTGCTCGTCGTGCTCGCGCGGGGCATGCGAGCGCCGACGGCACGGCGCGGTCCGCTCGGGTGCCTCCAGGTCGGGTTGCTCGGGGTCCTCGCGGTGCACCTGTGGCAGCAGCTCCAGATGTCGCAGGGCCAACCCGCTGGCGGCGTGGCGAACGTCGTCGCAGTCATCGCGCTGGCCGTGATGGCCAGCGCGGCCCTGCACCCGAAGGCGGCGCGTGAGCCCGACCGGCTGCTCGAGCACCCGGTGCTGTTCTCCCGCACGCACGCGCTGGTCGTGGTCGTTGCGCTGCTCGCTGCTCCAGCCGTGCTCGCCGTGCAGGCGCTGCGCGGCGTCACCGCGTCGGCCACCGTGGCGACGGGCGCCGTCCTGAGCGGGTCGATGCTCGCCGCCTACCTCGTCGGGCTCCTGCGTGAGCGCGCGATGACCGAGCACCGGGCCACCCACGACGGGTTGACCGGGCTCCCGAACCGCACGCTGCTCGTGGATCGCGTCGATCGGTCGATCGCGCACGCCCGCCGGAACGGGACGAGCTGCGCCGTGCTGTTCATGGACCTCGACCGCTTCAAGGAGGTGAACGACACCTTCGGCCACGCGGCGGGTGACGGGCTGCTCAAGACGGTCGCCACGCGGCTCACCGACGCGGTCCGCGACGAGGACACGGTGGCGCGCCTCGCGGGTGACGAGTTCGTCATCCTGCTGCCGACGCTCAGCTCGCCCGAGCAGGTCGTCGTGGTGGCCCAGCGCATCCTCGAGGCCCTCGGCCACCCGATCACCGTCGCCGAGGAGCGCATGCTGCTCGCCGGGAGCATTGGGATCTCGGTGTACCCGAACGACGGCGCCACTGCGGAGGAGGTCCTCGCAAGCGCCGACGCCGCCATGTACCGCGCGAAGGAGACCCCGGGCAGCTCGTGGGAGCTGTTCAGCACGAAGCTCGCCACGCAGGCACAAGCGCGGCTGCGCGTCGAGGCAGGTCTGCTCGACGGTCTGGGTCGGGACGAGCTCGTGCTGCACTACCAGCCGATCGTGGATCTCGCGACCGGCTGCACGGTGGGCGCGGAGGCGCTCGTGCGATGGAACCATCCCGAGCGCGGCTTCCTCCTGCCAGGTCACTTCGTTCCGATCGCGGAGCAGTCCGATCTCATCTTGATGCTCGGGGAGAAGGTGCTCTACGAGGCGTGCGCCGAGCTGCGACGGTGGCAGGACATCGGGCTGCGCGACCACTTCATCTCCGTCAACGCGTCGTCACGGCAGTTCACACAGGGTCTTGTGTCGACGGTCGCGGCTGCGCTGCGGCTCACCGGTGCGGATCCGCACAACCTCGTGGTCGAGCTGACGGAGAGCACGGTCGTCGACAACATCGCCGAGGTGGCCGCGACGCTCGAGGAGCTCGCGACGATGGGCGTGCGGTCGGCCATCGACGACTTCGGCACCGGCTACTGCGGGCTCCGCTACCTGGGGACGCTTCCCGTCGCGTCGTTGAAGATCGACAAGTCCTTCATCCAAGGCATGACGCCGAGTGCGGCGGCCATCGTGTCCGCCACGATCGCGATGGGCCACAGCCTCGGGCTCACGCTCATCGCCGAGGGAGTCGAGACCCCCGAGCAGCGCGCCTTCCTCACCGCGCAGGGCTGCGACCGGGTGCAGGGCTACCTGCTCGGTCGCCCGATGCCCGCCGAGGCGCTCGTCGACCTCATCCGAGCGGAGGGCGCGGCTGCTCGGTCACCCCTCGAGAGCCTCGCCCGGTCGACGTCGTTGGGTCCGCCGCTCGAGTCCATCGCACCCCCCTGATCTCCGCGAGGCTGGTGGCGTGAGCGAGCGCCGCGCCGAGGGATCCTTCGTGTCGGTCGCCGAGACCCACTCGGGCGTGGTGTTCCTGGTCGGCGAGCCCGGCTGATCGCGACGGCGGTGCGCATTCGCGCGGTCAGCCGTGCAGCATCACGCCGAGGAACAGCGCCGCGAGCGCGCTGAGGGCGGTCACCGACCCCCAGACCGCGAGGCCGATCGTCGACTTGCTCGTCGCGTGGGCGGCGGCGGAGATCCCGGAGAGGGCGACGACCAGCACCTTCACCATGAGGGTGACGCCGTACCGGCCGGTGAAGGGCACATCGAGCGCCATGATGTTCCAGATGCCGGTGGCCACGAGCACGCCGTAGGCGGGCCACGCGATCCGGTTGAAGCGGCGGGCCACGGTGCGCGGCGCGTCGGGCGACAGGGCGCGCAGGCCGGGCACGAGGCCCGCCAGCGTCAGCTGCCCGCCGACCCAGACCGTCGCCGCGAGCACGTGCAGGAACAGTCGGATGGTCTGGACGTGGACGGGGAGCAAGGTTGGGCACTCCTTCTCGTGTACCGGGGCAGCATCCCGCCTCCGGCGCGCAGGATTGCACTTGCACCTTCACGGGTGCCATCTCCGGCCAGCGGTGGGTCGCAGCCGTTGAGGCGTTCGGCACACACACTTGTACGGTTCGATCAGTTCGGCGCCAATCGCGCAACTGCGAACTTGTACGGTCGAACGAGAGAGAGCGGGTGACGGGAATCGAACCCGCGTTCTCAGCTTGGGAAGCTGATGTTCTGCCGCTGAACTACACCCGCGGCGGTCGGCGACCTTAGCTCGCATTCCGAGGGGTAGCGTCTGCGTCAACGGGCGAGTGGAGGTCGCGCTCATGGCGCAGGCTGGCGATGGCGACCTGAGCGGTTCACAGCACGACCTCGTTGGTCGCCTGACCCGCCTCGAGCGACAGCTCGCGGAGATCCAGCGGCTGGCCCAGCTGGGGAGCTGGGAGTGGGACATCCCCGGAAACGTGGTCACGTGGTCCGATGAGCTGTACCGGATCTATGGGGTCGCGCCGGGCGACTTCGACGCGACCTACGAGGCGTTCCTCGACCGAGTTCACCCCGATGATCGCGCCATGGTCAACGACACCGTGCAGCGCGCGTACGCCGAGCGCGCCTCGTATGCGTTCGACCATCGACTGGTGCGGCCCGATGGGAGCGTTCGCTGGCTGCACGGGCGCGGCAACGTGCTGGCCGACGAGCACGGTGAGCCCCTACGGCTCTATGGGGTCGCGATCGACATCACCGCCCGCAAGCAGTCCGAGCGCTTCCTTCGGGACTTCATCGCCAACGCGTCGCACGAGCTGCGCACGCCCACCGCCGCGATCAGTCACGCGGCGCAGGTCCTCGCACTGGACACGCTGGCCGCCGATGACCGCGCGGCGGCGATGGACGCGCTGACTCGTCAAGCCGACCGGCTGCGCAGCCTGTCGACGAGCCTGCTCGATCTGGCTGCGCTCGATGAAGGCACCCACGCGATCATGCTCGGGTCTGTCGCGCTGGCCGAAGGCGTGCGACGTGCGGTCGCCGCGTCACCGCTGGCCGGCCTCGCCACGCTGACCGTCGACATCGATCCCGATCTCGCCGTGCTCTCCGAGCCCAGTGAGCTCGAGCGTGTGCTCGTCAACCTCTTCGCGAACGCAGCCGCGCACGGCGGGCCCAACGTCTGGGTGGCGGCGCGCCAACGAGCCGACGAGGTGCTCGTCGACGTGGGCGACGATGGCCCCGGCGTTCCCGAGGCCTTCTTGCCGGACCTGTTCGCGCCGTTCGGGAAGGGCCAGGTCGGCGGCAAAGGACCCGGCCTCGGCCTCGCGATCGTCCAACGGCTCATGGAGGCCTTCGGGGGGACGATCGCCTACCGGCACGCCGAGCCTCGCGGTTCGGTGTTCACGCTGCGGTTCGCGGTGCCGCACAGCGGCGATCCTTGATCGTGATCGAGGCGCCCGTCAGCGGGGCGAACCTCGCGCACTACGGTTCGCGCCGTGATCCTGTCCGACCGCACCCTCCGCCAAGAGCTCGCCGCCGGCCGCATCGTCATCGAGCCCTACGACGACGCGATGGTGCAGCCCTCCTCGGTCGACGTGCGGCTCGATCGCTACTTCCGCGTGTTCCTCAACCACACGATGCCGGTCATCGACGTGAAGAAGGACCTCGAAGAGCTCACGCGCCTCGTCGAGATCGACGACGACCAGCCCTTCGTCCTGCACCCGGGCGAGTTCGTCCTCGGCTCCACCTTCGAGCGGGTCGCGGTGCCCGACGACCTCGTCGCGCGCATCGAAGGCAAGAGCTCGCTCGGGCGGCTCGGTCTGCTCATCCACTCCACCGCCGGGTTCATCGATGCCGGATTCGACGGGCACATCACGCTCGAGCTGTCCAACTGCGCGAACCTGCCGATCACGCTGTACCCCGGCTTGAAGATCGGTCAGATCAGCTTCCTGCGCATGACCACGCCTGCCGACGTGCCCTACGGCACCGGCAACCTGCAGTCCAAGTACCAGGGTCAGCGCGGTCCCACGCCGAGCCGCTACTGGGAGAACTTCAAACAAGATCTGTGAACCGTGACGTCCGCCATGCGGACATGGGGGTTCACAGACGTTGGTTGTTGATCAGTCGGTGCGGGCCAGCTCGTCTCGGCGGTGGCGCGCACGCTCGTCCTGGGGGCGGCTGATCACGTCGTTGATGTGCGCGATCAGGTCCTTGAGGTGGAAGGGCCGGATGAGGAACGCGTCGGCGCCGGACTGGAACGAGAACGTGCGGTTCTTCGGGCTCGGCGCGCACAGGATCACCCGCGACGTGTTGACGCGCCGGTCGGGATGCGTGCGGATCTGATCGAGGATCTTGAGGCTGGTGCCCACGCCCCCCGCTTGCATGTCGAGCACGACGCAGCGCGGGAGCTGGTCGACCATGAGGGACATCGCGGCGGTGTCGCGCTCGGCGCCCTCCACCGAGAAGCCCGCCTGACGCAGGAACCGCACGAGCAGCTCGCGGGCGTCGTGCTCGTCGTTGACGATGAGCACGGTGGGCGGCTGCCGACGCTCCGTCCCGTTCCACGACTCGTCCTTGCGCGACCCCAACACGGTGTCCTCCCCAGCCCGCCGAGGCGGTCAGTCCTCGAGCGTGTGCAGCTCCCTGGTGTCTCGAGCCTCGGCCGCCTCGAGCGCCTCGAGAAGGTGCATCGAGATGTCGGCCACCCGCACGGACTCCTCCGCGCCAGCGCCCTTCACCCCATCGTCGAGCATGATGTAGCAGAAGGGGCATGCGGTGGCGACGCGGCTCGCGCCGGTGGCGATCAGCTCCTCCGCGCGCTCGTCGTTGATCTTCTTGCCCGTGCTCTCCTCCATGAACATGCGCGCGCCGCCGGCGCCGCAGCACATGCCCTTGGTGCCGTTGCGCCCGGCCTCGACGATCTCGATCCCGCCGAGGCTGCCGATGACGTTGCGCGGTGACAGGTACACGTCGTTGTGACGGCCGAGGTAGCAGGAGTCGTGGTACACGACTCGCTCGTCGAGCCGCGCGTCAGTCATGTCGAGACGACCCGAGTCGATCAGCTGCTCGAGCAGCTGGCTGTGGTGGATCACCTCGAAGTTGCCGCCGAGCTGCGGGTACTCGTTCAGCAGCGTGTTGAAGCAGTGCGGGCACTGCGTGATGATCTTCTTCACGCCCATGCCGTTGAGCGACTCGATGTTGGCCGTCGCCAGCATCTGGAAGATGTACTCGTTGCCCGACCGCCGTGCCGGGTCGCCGGTGCACTGCTCCGAGGGGCCGAGGATCGCGAAGTCGATCTCGGCTCGCTGGAGGAGCTTCGCCATCGCGATCGTGACCTTCTGGTTCTTGTCGTCGAAGGAGCCGGCGCAGCCCACCCAGTACAGGTACTCGTGCGCGAACGCGCCGCCCGGCTCCACGATCGCGACGCCGTCGACCTTGCTCGTCCAGCTCGCGCGATCGCTCTGGCTCATCCCCCACGGGTTGCCCGAGTTCTCCATGCCCCGATACGCGGAGCCGAGCTCGGTCGGGAAGTTCGACTCCATGAGCGACAGGTAGCGCCGCATGTCGAGGATCTTGTCGAGGATCTCGATGTTCACCGGACAGATCTCGTCACATGCCTTGCAGGACGTGCACGCCCACACCTCTTCGGCGGTGATGCGCTCGAAGAGGCTGTGGGTGCTCACTGTGATCTCCGGGTCGACGCCGATCGGCGGCGACACCGGAGGCGTGCCCGTGCGTGCCATGACCTCGCCGGTCTTGAGCACGATCTCGCGCGGGTCGAGCGGCTTGCCCGTGGCGTGGGCCGGGCACACGGAGGTGCAGCGGCCGCACATCGTGCAGGCGTCGGTGTCGAGGAGCTGCTTCCAGGTGAAGTCCTCGATCGTGGAGGCGCCGAAGCTCTCGAGCTCGGTCTCCATGAGGTGGGGCATCGGCCGCATCGCGCCCTTCGGGCGCTCGCGGTCCTTGAGGTACATGTTGAGCGGCGACGTGAAGATGTGGCGCAGCATGGTGACCGGCAGGATCGTGACGAAGAGCAGGAAGCTCATCACGTGCGCCACCCACCACACCTGGTGCGCGCCAGCCAGGTTGGCGTTGCCGTCGACGAGGCCCGAGAGCGGGTAGCCGACGAACGACCACCGCTCGAAGTCGGGGCGGCCCTGCAGGGCGATGCGCCACACCTCGGCACCGAAGCCGGTGACCGCGATCAGCAGCAGCGTGCCGAGGATGATCGCGTGCTCCGGCTTGGTCTTGATGCGGATCCGGTAGGGGCGCTGCACGTAGCGGCGCAGGATCGCCCACATCACACCGGTGAACAGCATGAGCCCGGCGCCGTCGCCGACCGCCGCGTAGCCGCGGTAGACGTCGCCGTGGAGGAACTTCGCCCCCTCGGGCAGCGCGTGGTCGATCTCGAGCACCGTCGTGACGGCGAGCAGGATCAGGAACGAGAAGTAGATGAGGCTGTGCATGATCCCCGCGGCGGGATCGCGCAGGAGCGTCTGCATGTAGACGCCGGCGCGGAAGTCCTTCATGCGCGTGCCGACGTTCTTCGCCGTGGTCCGGCGGTTGTCGGGTGCGCCGCGCTCCCAGTTGCGCACGCGCTGGCTGAACAGCACCGAGCCGTACACGATCAGGATCGGCAGGACCGTGTAGAAGACGAGCTTCCACAGCGACGGGACGTTGACGAACACGGCGCGCTGCACCGGGCTGTCGTCGTGCCACTGCATGACCGTTGCCCACACCCCTGAGGCGGCGGTGAACACGCCGACGCCAACGCCGATGCCGACGACGAGCTGGTGGGGCTTCAGGCGGGACTTCACGCCGCGAACGTACCGCGGGCCTCGGTCGCCGCCCGAACCCACCGCAGCGGTGTCAGCCGAAGGTCTTGGTGTCGAGCTCGCGGATCGTGGACGCGAGCGCCTTCAACAGCTTGTGCGCGATCGGCGGGACCTCGTCGAGGATCGCCGCGAACTCACGTGCGCCGAGGACAAGCACATCGATGTCGGTGGTCGCGGTGACCGTTGCTGTGCGCGGGCCGTGGTCGAGCAGGGCGAGCTCGCCGAAGCAGTCGCCTGCCTTGAGGGTCGCGACCTTGCGGCCGTTGCGCAGCACCTGCGCGGTGCCGGACAGGAGGATGAAGGCTTCGCGCCCGATGCTTCCCTGCTCGCAGAGGTTCCGCCCTGCGGGGAGCGCGACCTCGTCGGACGCCCTCGCCACCGCCTGCAGCTCCTTCTTCGAGCACGCGGAGAACATGGGGACCGAAGCCAGGTGGTCGAGGTGTGATTGGCGTGCCATGAGGGCGCACTATAGGGACGAAGGGGACACCGCGCGCCGGATCGGCCGCTGCTGGGGCAGCCGGGATGCTTCACAGTGGCGAAACACATGAGAAACCTTCGCTCCCTACCGTCGCTCGGGTGGATGTGGTCCTGCTCCGATGGCCGGCCGAGCACGCTCGCCGCGACGAGCTGCACCTCCAAGGGTGTCCTCGGCTGCTCCTCGTCGAAGACGGTGTCCCCCCCGTCCCTGTCGACGACCTCGAGGACTGGATCCGGGTCCCGGCGGGGGAAGCGGACCTGCAGGTTCGCGTGGACGGCCTGCGCCACCGGGCCGAGGGTCGGATGCGTCCGCTCCCCGAGCTCGACGCTGACGGCGTCCTCCGGCTCGACGGCTTGTGGGTCGCGCTCCCCCCGGTCGAGGCACGACTCGCGAGCGCGCTGCTCGACCGCTACGGCGCGGTCGTGTCGCGCGACAGCCTTGGTCGTGCGGGATGGCCCGAAGGCTCTCCGGGACGCAACGCGCTCGACGTGCACATGCTGCGGTTACGTCGTCGCGTGTCGACGCTCGCGCTCGCGATCCGCACGGTGCGCTCTCGCGGCTACCTGTTGGAGCGCCTGCCGGTCGGTCAGGTCACCTCCGCGACGTGACCGACGCGCACGTCGCGCGGTTCAGGTGACGTCGTCGGCGAGCAGGCTCAGTCGACCGATCGTGGCGCGGACGGCAGCGTCGAGCAGCAGCTTGTCGGATGGTCGCGGGCCCGTGAGCCGGATCACGTGCAGCAGGTCACCTTGGCGCATCACGATGAGGTCGCGCTCGAGGATGGGGCCGGTCCTGGGCTCCAGCTCGATCTGGATCGCGTAGGTGTTGTCGGACAGCACGCCGAACTGCAGGTCCAACGTGCGGATGTTGAGGCCCGCGTCGCCTACGACCACCTGACGGCACTTCTCGTTGAGGTCGCGGTAGACCTGCTCCGCGGCGCGCCCCTGGCCGGGGAACCACGCCGTGGTGTCGGTGAGCGTCACGCCGTTGCCCGTGAAGTCGGTGCTCGCCGCCAGCTTGGGCTTGAGCTGCTCCAGGCCGTCGTCGCAGCTGTGCTCCTTCAGGATCTCCGTGCCGATCGGTGTGCCGGCTCCCTCCTTCGCGGTGAACCCCGATGGCAGGTCGTCCTCGGTGAGGAGCGTTGCCTGCAGGTTCTTCTCCGTGACGGGCACCGGATCGGGTTCGGTGAGCTTGCGGTCGCTGCGGCAGGCGCCGAGGACCAGTCCGAAGGCCAGCAGCAGGGCGACGCCTCGTCGTGTTCGGTCTCGATGTCCACTCACGGAGATGCCTCCCCTGGGGCCGCGTCCGGTCATTGTTCCACTCCACCCTCGGCCTGACGGGCCACCGCGTCTGCGGCGGCGCGGATCTCGTCGGCACTGCGCAAGTAGCGCTCGTCGACCGGCTTGTCGTCGAGCGGCCGCAGGTCCTCGTCGAGTTCGTACACGAGCGGCTCGCCGGTGGGGATGTTCAGCTCGGTGATGGCCTCGTCGCTGATGCCGTCGAGGTGCTTGACGAGCGCTCGCAGGCTGTTGCCGTGTGCGCCGACGAGCACCGTCGAGCCCGCACGAAGGTCGGGCGCGATGCCGTCGCGCCAGTAGGGCAGGAGCCGCTCCACCACGTCCTTCAGGCACTCCGTGACCGGCAGCGCTCCCGGGGGGACCTGCCGGTAGCGCTCGTCGTCGTTCGGGTTGTGCTCGTTGTCCGGCTGGATCGGCGGCGGCGGCACGTCGTAGCTCCGCCGCCACACCTTCACCTGCTCCGCCCCGTAGCGGGCAGCCGTGTCGGCCTTGTTGCGGCCGGTGAGGTCGCCGTAGTGGCGCTCGTTGAGCCGCCAATCGCGCCGCACGGGGATCCACGACCGGCCCATCGCGTAGAGGGCGAGCTCCGCGGTGCGGATCGCGCGCGTCTGCAGCGAGGTGTGCACGACGTCAGGTGCGATCGCGTGGTCGCGCATCAGCAGCCCGGCGGCGGTGGCCTGCGATTCGCCGAGCGCAGTCAGCGGCGCGTCCCACCACCCGGTGAACAGGTTGCGCTGGTTCCACTCGCTCTCCCCGTGCCGGAGCAGCACGAGCCGGTGCGATGCCATGGTCGACGACGATACGTGGCGGCGGCGCGGCACCCGCACCGGCGATCAGGTGAGGATGCGGAGGATCTCGTCGCCGAGGCGCCGGAGGTCCTGCTTGCCGAGCACCGCCCGCACCCCGAGCGCGGTGGCATCGGCGACGAGCGCGTCGTTGAGGAAGGCGCTCATGAGGATCACCGGCTGCTCGGGGTGCGCTGCGAGGATGCGCGCCGCGGCGACGAGGCCCTCGAGCTCGGGCATCCGCTGGTCGAGTACGACGACGTCGGGGCGGAGCACCGCGAACTGCTCGAGCGCCGCGCGCCCGTTCGGCGCCTCGCCGGCCACCTCGAAGCGGCCGTCGATGCCGAGCATCGTGCGGACGAGGACGCGGATGTCGGGTTCGTCGTCGACGACCAGCACGCGGATCATCTGGGGCCCGTCGGTGTCGCCCGGCATCAGGCGGTGGGCCGGCGTTCGCGGTCGATGCGAGGCCGGACGGGCCTGCGCGTGTCAACCTCGTCATCGACGGTGAGCATCGTGGTCATCCAGCCTGTCCAAGCACCTTCCACAACCTAGGCGTCCTGCCCCTTGGTGTCGGGCCGGTTCCGAAGGCCGCAAGGAGGTATGCTCATATGCATGCGGACGACCATCAATCTGCATGACGGCCTTGCCGAGGAGGCGAAACGGCGGGCAGCGGCGGAGGGCCGTACGTTCACAAGCCTCGTGGAGGAGGGCCTCCGGGCCGTGCTCGACCGGCCGATGGACCGGCCGCGGGTAGTCCTGCCCACCCATGGGGATCCCGATGATCGCTCGCTCGTCGACCTCGAGGACCGCGAAGCGCTGTGGGGGGTCCTCGACGCGGACGGGATCCGGTGATCGTCCCCGACGTCAACGTGCTCGTGTACGCGTTCAAGGAGGTTGCTGCACACCACTCCGCCTACCGGGGCTGGTTGCTGGCAACGGTCGACGGTGACGAGGAGCTCGGACTGCTCGAGCCGGTGCTGGCCGGGTTCGTGCGGATCGTGACCCACCCAAAGGTCTTCGCTCGGCCGACGCCGACGACCGACGCACTGGCCTTCGTCGAGGCGCTCCGGGGGGCACCAGGGTCGCGCGACCTGCGGGCGACCGACGCCAGCTGGAGCAGGCTGGCTGCTCTGGCCGCCCAGGATCGGGCGCTGCGCGGGAACCTGGTGCCTGACGCCTTCCTGGCATCGGTCGCGATCGCCCACGGCGGTGAGGTCGCCACCTCAGATCGGGGCTTCGCCCGTTTCCCGGGCTTGCGCTGGTTCGACCCCCTCGACCGGGAAGGCCCTGCTCCAAAGTTGTCATAGGCGGACTCAACTTCTATCCTCCGAAGGGACACAAGTTCGCAACGCTCCCCCGGAGGACCCCATGCCCAAGGCTGTCGGCATCGATCTCGGCACCACCAACTCCGTCGTCTCGGTCCTGGAGGCCGGCGACCCCGTCGTCATCCCCAACAGCGAGGGCTCCCGCACCACCCCCTCAGTGGTGGCGTTCTCGAAGGGTGGCGAGGTGCTCGTGGGCGAGGTGGCCAAGCGCCAGGCGATCACCAACCCCGACCGCACGATCCGCTCGGTGAAGCGCCACATGGGCACGAGCTGGTCCACCGAGATCGACGGCAAGAAGTACACCGCGCAGGAGATCAGCGCGCGCACGCTCATGAAGCTGAAGCGCGACGCGGAGGCCTATCTCGGCGACACCGTCACCCAGGCCGTGATCACCGTGCCCGCGTACTTCGACGACGCGCAGCGCACCGCCACGAAGGAGGCCGGGCAGATCGCGGGCCTCGAGGTGCTGCGCATCATCAACGAGCCCACTGCGGCCGCGCTCGCGTACGGGCTCGACAAGGGCTCGGCCGACGAGACCGTGCTCGTGTTCGACCTCGGCGGCGGCACCTTCGACGTGTCGATCCTCGAGATCGGCGACGGCGTGTTCGAGGTGAAGAGCACGCACGGCGACACCCACCTCGGTGGCGACGACTGGGACCAGAAGGTCATCGACTGGCTCGTCGCGCAGTTCAAGTCCGCGCACGGCATCGATCTCAGCAAGGACAACATGGCCGTGCAGCGCCTCATGGAGGCCGCCGAGAAGGCGAAGGTCGAGCTGTCGCAGGTGCAGCAGACGCAGATCAACCTGCCGTTCATCACCGCCACGCCCGACGGGCCGCTCCACCTCGACGAGCAGCTCACCCGCGCGAAGTTCCAGGACCTCACGGCCGACCTCCTCGAGCGCTGCCGCACGCCCTTCGAGCAGGCGATCAAGGACGCCGGGCTCACGAAGGACCAGATCGACCACGTGATCCTCGTCGGCGGTTCCACGCGCATGCCCGCGGTGCACGACCTCGTCGTGAACCTCACCGGCAAGGAGGCGAACAAGGGCGTCAACCCCGACGAGGTCGTCGCGATCGGCGCGGCGGTGCAGGCCGGCGTGCTGAAGGGCGAGGTCAAGGACGTGCTGCTCCTCGACGTCACGCCGCTGTCGCTCGGCATCGAGACCAAGGGCGGGGTGATGACCAAGCTCATCGAGCGCAACACCACGATCCCCACCCGTCGCACCGAGGTGTTCACCACCGCGGAGGACATGCAGCCGTCGGTGGAGATCCATGTGCTGCAGGGCGAGCGCGAGAAGTCGCAGTTCAACACGACGCTCGGCAAGTTCCAGCTCGTCGACCTGCCGCCCGCGCCGCGCGGCGTGCCGCAGATCGAGGTCACCTTCGACATCGACGCCAACGGCATCGTGCACGTGTCCGCGAAGGACCGTGCCACGTCGAAGGAGCAGTCGATGACCATCACCGGTCAGTCGAGCCTCGACAAGGACGCGATCGACCAGATGGTCCGCGACGCAGAGGCGCACGCCGAAGAGGACCGTCAGCGGCGCGAGGAGGCCGAGGTCCGCAACGGTGCCGACACGCTCGTGTACCAGACCGAGAAGCTCCTGAAGGAGCAGGGCGACAAGCTCGAGGGCGACGAGAAGACCCAGGTCGAGGAGCACCTCGCCACGCTCAAGAGCGCGATCGGCGGCTCCGACGTGGAGGCCATCAAGACCGCGACCGAGGCGCTCGTGTCGTCGTCGCAGAGCTTCACGCAGCGGCTCTACGACGCGGCGGCCGCCGCGGACCGCGAGGCCGGCGGCGCCACTGCCGGTGCGTCGCAGCCGTCCGACGACGACGTCGTCGATGCGGAGATCGTCGACGATGCCGAGCAGGCGTAGGACCTGCCGTGACCGACACGCAGCCTGATCCCGCCGAGGGGCTCGCGCCCGACGCTGTCGTGGAGGGCGAGCTCCTCGACGACGATGTCGCGCCGGGCGAGGTCGAGGTCTCGATCGAGACGCTCGTCACCGACCTCGAGCGCCTCGCTGGGGAGCGCGATCAGTTCCTCGACGCGTACCGGCGCACGCAGGCCGACTTCGAGAACTTCCGCAAGCAGTCGCAGCGCCGTCAGGAGGATCACGTGCAGCGACTGGTCGGCGGACTCGTCGAACGGCTGCTCCCGGTCCTCGACGCGTGCGACGGTGCGCTCCAGCATGGTGCGACCGAGGTCGAGCCGATCGCGTCGGCGTTGCTCGGCATCCTCGAGAAGGAGGGCCTCGTGCGCATCGACCCGATCGGTGAGACGTTCGATCCCACGGTGGCCGACGCGGTCGTGCACGAGCCGGGTGACGGCGGCGACCACGTCGTGTCCGAGGTGATGCGCCCCGGCTACTCGTGGCAGGGACGCGTGCTGCGCCCCGCGATGGTCAAGGTCACGGACTGATGTCGGCCTCGCAAGCCTCGAAGCCCGCGGTCGGCGGGGGATAGTCGATGGCTCCGCAGCGCGAGTGGTTCGACAAGGACTACTACCGCGTGCTCGGCGTCTCCGACACCGCCACCGCGAAGGAGATCAAGAGCGCCTACCGCAAGCTGTCGCGCCAGTACCACCCCGACGCGAACGCGGGCGACGACGCGGCCGAGGAGCGCTTCAAGGAGATCTCCGCGGCCTACGACGTGGTCGGCGATGCAGCGAAGCGCAAGGAGTACGACGAGGTGCGCCGCCTCGGGCCCGCGGCGGCCGGCTTCCCCGGCGGGGGCGCGGGGCCGGGCGGCTTCACGTTCACCGACGGCGGCGATCTCGGCGATCTGCTCGGCGGACTGTTCGGTCGCGGCGGTCGCCGCGGCGGAGGCACGCGCGGCGGTGGACCGCACCGTGGGCAGGACCTCGAAGCGGAGCTCCACCTCAGCTTCGAGGACGCGGTCGGCGGCCTCACCACGGTCGTCCACCTCACGAGCGATGCACCGTGCAGCACGTGCGGCGGGTCCGGCGCGAAGCCGGGCACGATGCCGCACCGCTGCGCCACCTGCGGTGGAAGCGGCACGGTGTCCGACAACCAGGGCCTGTTCTCCCTGTCCTCGCCGTGTCCCACGTGCGCGGGGCGGGGCGTCATCGTCGACGACCCGTGCAGCACGTGTCGGGGCGCGGGAGTGGAGCGCCGGCCGCGCGAGGTGAAGGTGCGCGTGCCCGCCGGTGTGCACGACGGCCAGCGCATCCGCCTCAAGGGGCGCGGCGGGCCCGGACGCAACGGCGGTCCGCCCGGCGACCTCTATGTGATCGTGCGCGTCGTGCCGCACGCGCTGTTCGGGCGGCAGGGCGCGAACCTCACGCTCGTCGTTCCGGTGACCTTCGCGGAGGCGGCGCTCGGCGCCGACATCACCGTGCCGACGCTCGCGTCGGGACCGGTCACGTTGCGGATCCCGCCGGGTACCCGGTCGGGTCGCACGTTCCGCGTGAAGGGCAAGGGCGTGCCCGCCGCCAAAGGCGCCGGCGATCTGCTCGTGAGCGTGGAGGTGGCGGTGCCCTCCAAGCTGTCGAGCGCCGAGCGCAAGGCGGTGGAAGCGCTGCAAGCCGCGTCGAGCGGGGAGTCTCCCCGCGCACATCTCGGAGTGTGATGCAGATGGCAAGACCCGCTGATCGTGCCGTGTACGTGATCTCCGTGGCTGCGGAGCTCGCGGGGTTGCACCCGCAGACCTTGCGCATCTACGAGCGCAAGGGTCTGGTCGACCCCGCGCGGACCGGAGGCGGCAGCCGCCGCTACAGCGACGAGGACATCGACCAGCTCCGTCGGATCCAGGAGCTCACCGCCGAGGGCCTGAACCTCGCAGGTGTGCAGCGCGTCCTCGAGCTCGAGGCCGAGCTCGCGCGGCTGCACCGCGAGCTGGTGGCCGTGCGCGAGGCAGCCGTCGCCGCCGTGCAGCAGACCCACCGCCAGTACCGCCGCGATCTCGTGCCCGTGAACCAAGCCGTCACCCTCTTCCGCAACCGCTGACCAAGCAACGTCTGTGAACCCTTATGGCCGCATACCGGCCGTAGGTGTTCACAGACCTGGGAGCCCCCATGGCACTCGACCCGAACCGCTGGACACAGAAGACCCAGGAGGCGATCAACCGCGCCCTCGAGATGGCCAAGGCGGCCAGCAACCCTGAGGTCACGCCCGACCACCTCCTCGCCGCGCTCGTGCGCCAGGAGGAGGGCATCGTCCTGCCGATCCTCCAGCGCCTCGGGCTCACACCGCTCAACGTCCGCAACGCCGCGGACGACGCCGTCTCCAAGCTCCCGAAGGCGTACGGCAGCGAATCGCGCCTGTCGCGCTCGCTGCAGTCGGTCATCGACGACGCCGACGCGGCACGCGCGGACCTGCACGACGAGTACCTGTCGACCGAGCACCTGCTGCTCGCGCTCGCCGATCGTCTCGGTGTGGAGCGCGAGGCGCTGCTCACCGCGCTGGCCGACGTGCGCGGCAGCCACCGGGTCACGTCGCAGAACCCCGAGGAGCAGTACCAGGCGCTCGAGAAGTACGGGCGAGACCTCACGGAGGCGGCGCGCGCCGGCAAGATCGATCCGGTCATCGGGCGCGACGACGAGATCCGCCGCGTGATCCAGGTGCTCTCGCGCCGCACGAAGAACAACCCGGTCCTCATCGGTGAGCCCGGCGTCGGCAAGACGGCGATCGTCGAGGGCCTCGCGCGCCGCATCGTCGAAGGTGACGTTCCCGAGAGCCTCAAGCACAAGCGGCTCATCAGCCTCGACCTCGGTTCGATGGTGGCCGGCGCGAAGTACCGCGGCGAGTTCGAGGAGCGCCTCAAGGCGGTGCTGAAGGAGATCACCGACGCCGAGGGCGAGGTGATCACCTTCATCGACGAGCTGCACACCGTGGTCGGCGCGGGCGCGGCCGAGGGTGCGATGGACGCGGGCAACATGCTCAAGCCGCTGCTCGCGCGCGGCCAGCTCCGCATGATCGGTGCCACGACGCTCGACGAGTTCCGCAGCCACATCGAGAAGGACGCCGCGCTGGAGCGCCGCTTCCAGCAGGTGTTCGTGGGCCAGCCCAGCGTCGAGGACACCGTCGCGATCCTGCGCGGCCTCAAGGAGCGCTACGAGGTGCACCACGGCGTGCGCATCCAGGACGCTGCGCTCGTCGCCGCTGCCGTGCTGTCTGACCGCTACCTCACCGGCCGGTTCCTGCCCGACAAGGCGATCGATCTGATCGACGAAGCCGCCTCGAAGCTGCGCATCGAGATCGACTCGCTTCCCACGGAGATCGACGTCGTCGAGCGCCGGGTCCGCCAGCTCGAGATCGAGCAGGTCGCGCTCGACAAGGAGACCGACGTCGCATCCGGCGACCGTCGCGAGGCGCTCGAAGCCGAGCTCGCCGACCTCGTCGAGCAGCGTGACGCGATGCTCGCCCACTGGAGCAACGAGAAGGACGCCATCGGCCGGATCCAACTGCTGAAGGAGGAGCTCGAGGGACTTCGCTCCGACCTCGAGCGCGAGACCGACCTCGAGAAGGCCGCCGAGATCCGCTACGGGCGCATCCCCGAGCTCGAGCGCGCCGTCGACGCGGCGACCGCGGCGCTCGACGAGCTGCAGGGCACGCAGCGGATGCTGAAGGAGGAGGTCGACGCCGAGGACGTGGCCGAGATCGTCGCGAAGTGGACCGGCGTCCCGGTCGCCCGTCTGCTCGAGGGCGAGATGGCGAAGCTCGTCCGCATGGAGGACGTGCTCCATGAGCGGGTGATCGGCCAGGACGAGGCCGTCACCGCCGTCGCAAGCGCGATCCGTCGCAGTCGCGCGGGGCTGTCGGATCCGCATCGTCCGATCGGGTCGTTCCGGTTCCTCGGCCCCCCCGGTGTCGGCAAGACCGAGCTCGCCCGCACGCTCGCCGACTTCCTCTTCGACGACGAGCGGGCGATGGTCCGCATCGACATGAGCGAGTACATGGAGAAGCACGCGGTCAGCCGTCTCGTCGGCGCCCCGCCGGGCTACGTCGGCTACGACCAAGGCGGCCAGCTCACCGAGGCGGTGCGACGCCGGCCGTACTCCGTCGTGCTGCTCGACGAGCTGGAGAAGGCGCACCCCGACGTCTTCAACATCCTCCTGCAGGTCCTCGACGACGGTCGCCTCACCGACGGTCAGGGGCGCACGGTGGACTTCACCAACACGGTGCTGATCATGACCTCGAACCTCGTCGGTGAGCCGATCGACCACTTCCGGCCCGAGTTCGTCAACCGCATCGACGAGATCGTGCGCTTCCGTCCCCTCACCGAGGCCGACCTCGTGCCGATCATCGAGCTCCAGCTCGAGCACCTGCGCGACCGGCTCGCGCCGCGTCGCATCACCCTCGAGGTCACGGACACGGCCCGCGCCGCGCTCGCGGCGGCTGGCTACGACCCAGCCTTCGGCGCCCGTCCCCTCAAGCGCGTCATCCAGCGCGAGCTCGTCGATCGCCTCGCGTCGGCGCTCCTCGACGGCACGGTTGCCGATGGCGACACGGCCGTCGTCGACGCCACTGACGGCAACCTCGTCCTGCGGACCCAGGCGGCATAGGCCGAACGGCCCATTGTCACGCTGTGTGAGATTTCCGGGCTCCCGGCGACCGCGCTGAGCGGTAGTCTCGGGACCGAGGGAGGCGACGAGACATCAGCTGGAGTGGTCGCAGCGCTGATGTGGAGCCAAGGCGAACCCGGCCCTTGCCATCGATTCGTTGGGCGATCGACACTCGCCCGGCGCTGAGCAGGGCGGAGCCACATGTCGACCAAGCGGGCCTACTTCCGATCCGGGCGCACGGCCGCGGCCGGCTTCGGGGCCGTCCTCCTCGGGGTCAGCGCCCTCTTGGGGTCACTCAGCGTGGCGGGCGCCACCCCGACGTTCGTCGTCGCCGACTGGGACGCGCACCTCGACAGCCAGTTCCACGGCATGTCCAACCCGGGGACCGCGAACCAGGGCACCTGCCCAGCGGGCCCCGCGGGCAAGCCCTACGGGTGGCACTTCGTGTTCCAGGGCAGCGAGACCGAGTTCGTGACGCTGGCCGTGCACTTCCAGACGGCCGGGATCGTCAACCCGATCTCGTTCATCTCGAACCCTGATGGCAAGCACGCCTACGTCTACACGGCCGGCGCCGACACGCTCGTCGACGCCGTGGCGATCACGAACGGCGGCCCGGACGTGGACTTCAACCTGAGCCACATCTGCACGCCGGCCACCACGACGACGGTCGCGCCCACGACGTCGACGACGGCCGGGTCGACGACGTCGACGACCGTCGCCTCGACCACGACCTCGATCGCGCCGACCACGACGGTGGCGACGACGACGACTGAGCCGCCCACCACGACGACGACTGAGCCGCCCACCACGACGACCGAGCCGCCCACCACCACGACGACGGTGGCGACGACGACGACTGAGCCGCCCACCACGACGACCGAGGCCCCGACAACGACGACGTCGACGACCGAGGCGCCCACCACAACGACGACCGAAGGGCCCACGACCACCACGACGGTCGGGTCGAGCACGACCGAGCGACCCACCACCTCGGTCGCGCCGAGCACGACGGTCGCCCCCACCACGTCCGTCACCGTCGGCGGCGAGCAGATCGGCCGGAACCTCCCGAGAACGGGGGCCGGGGCGACGCTGCCGCTGACCGAGGCGGGGGCCGTGCTCGTCGGGCTCGGGATCGCTCTCCTGGGGACGGCCCGCATGCGTCTCGAGCGCTGCTGATCCACCACA
>JBQTHC010000045.1:0-15921 GCA_052390255.1 Microthrixaceae bacterium | reverse complement strand
TTCCTCCCGACGCAGCTCGCCGACGCCGCGGAGCGCCTCGGCGCGACGGTGCGCCCGACCACGCCGCGGCTCAGCCGCACGATCGTGCTCGTCCACCGCCCCGAGCCGCTCGGGCCGGCGGCCGAGCGGTTTCGCGCGCTGGCAACCGCGTCGTGAGCCTCAGGGATCGCAGGTCGCGTGCTCGCCGAACAGCGCGCTCCCGAACGCCTCCGGGTCCTGCCCGAGTGAGGCCTGGTCGGGCTCCTGCACGCAGATGTTGCCGAGGGAGCCGTGGCCGTCGGGGTCGGACTGCGTGGCGAACGCGCGAGACAGGTGCGGCATCGGCGTCCCGACTCGATCGCAGTCCGCCGAGCGCCCGAGCGCGTGGCAACCGAGGAAGGCGAGCGTGTACCGCTCGGTCACCGCGAGCCCCCACGTTGTGGACGCGATGTACACCTGATCCACCTGGTCCGTGTGCACGCCACCTTCGATGATGACCACCGCCACCGCCTTCGAGCCCGGATCCGCGCGCAGGGTGTGGTACATCCGCTCGTGATCGTCCGCCCAGCCTTGGCCGGCCAGCGCGGGCGCGACGAGCGGCGTGCCGTCGAGATCGCCGCTCACCATGAGCATGGGCACCGGTGCGCTCACCTCGGTCTCGCCAGGGATCGAGTACGGGACCGCTGCCGCAAGACCGGGGAGCGGTCGGCCGTCGAAGCCGATGCCCGCAGCAAGCGCGTTGAGGTAGGTGACGGTGGCCTGCGCCCCCATTGAGTGACCCGACATCGACACTCGCGCGCGGTTGAGCGCGGCCGCGTACGGGTTGGGTACCTGGTCGCCGTCCGCGTCGGCGTACGCGGGGTCGTGGAAGCCCTCGAACGGGCGCTGTTGGCCGACGTCGACCGCCTCAACGTCATCGCCGACCCACCAGCGCGTCACATCCTGCGCGTCGAGCCCCGAGAGGAAGTTCCCGCGCGAGTCCATGAGGTCGGCCATCGTGCCCTCGGACTCGCCCTGCCCGGCCGGGTCGTAGGTGAGCACCGCGTAGCCGGCCCGTGCCATCGCTTCGGCAACCCAGTAGTAGTGGTCCTGCCTGCTCGCGAGGCCGTTGTTGAAGACCACCGACGGAAGACCGGTGCGCACGTTGTCGGGCGCGACGCAGCTCGACGCGGGACCGGACGTGCACGGCGTGACGAGCGCGTCGCCGGACAGCCAGATCGTGGCGTCGAGGATGTAGCCGCGCGCGTTCACGATGCGGACCTCGCGCGCCACCCCGACGCGAAGAGGCGCACTGCCGTCGTCGGGGCCGCAGCCACCTCCGATTCGCTCGTACTGCACGGTGCCGTCCATGTCGATGCACGGGTACCGGAACCGTGCCGAGCCCGGCACCGCGTCCACGTCGAGGTCGTAGTCGGCCGGATCGCCGTAGACGCCGTCGTCGTTCCAGTCGGGCGCATACGCGGGGTGCCCGGTGTCCATCGAGTGCGTGAGCGGCGTGTCGGGCTTCATGTGGAGGAGCGAGTCGTAGGCGTCTTGCGCGAGGGCGCGGAAGCCGGCCTCGCTCGGATCGGTCTGCTGCAACCGATCGCCCGCTCGACCTGCTGCGCCGACGAAGCCGGACTCGAACGAGTACGAGCCGACGGCCGGGTCCTGCCCGTCCTGGGCGGGGCCCTCGAGCCAGCGGGTTGCAGCCTCGACGGGAGCGGCCGCCTCCGATGGATCCGGTGGCGAGGGCTCTGCCGCCGTCAGCGCGAGCGCCGACCCGGCGCCAGTCATCAGCACCGCCACCGCCGCAACGCCCGCCGTCGCCCGCCGAGATCTCCCCATAGGGGGAGGTTCCACCCGAACCGGGCCACCTCCTCCCCGTCACCCCTTCACGCACCTCCCCGCGGCGGATCATCCACCACGCCCGACCGCGACGAACTCCTTCCCGTGGACCACGACCTGCGATCGACGAACGAGCAGAAGTGCGAGCACCTGTTGGCACGGTCCGGACTGCTCCAGACGTCGGACCTCGCCTGGGACGAGGTGGGGGCGGTCCCGCTCGAGCCCGGGGTGCTCGCCTGCCTCACGTACATGCGCGACGTCGAGGGGTTCGTCGACCGGGACCTCGTCGGGCTGGTCGCGCATCCGACCACGCTCGGGGACCCGCTCGTGCGCCGCTTCCTCGACGTGTGGCGCGCCGAGGAGGTCGAGCACGCTCGAGCGATCGACCGCTACCTCAGGTGCTACGCGACGTGTCGAGGCGAGCCGCTCCCGGCGATGCAGCCCGCGCCACCGCCCATCGTGCAGCGACGCGAGCGGGTGCTCATCGCCCTCACGCGACCGGTCGGCCACGTGGTGACCGCCGCGCACATGGTCTGGGGCGCCGCCAACGAGCTTCTGACGATGCACGGCTACCGGCTGCTGTCCCGGCGTTGCAACGAGCCCGTGCTGGCGGAGCTGCTCACTCGGATCGCAGCGCAGGAGTCACGCCACTACAGCTTCTACGTGCTCCAAGCGCAGTGGCGACTCGACGCCAGCCGGCTGAGTCGCGCAGCGCTCCGCACCATGATGCGACGGTCGTGGACGCCCGTGGGCATCGGCGACGACTTCAAGTCGCCCGAGGAGTTCGACCGCGTGCTCGAGTTCCTCGCCGTCGACGACGCGGGTGGTCGCGCGGTGGAGACGATGGACGCGACCTTCACGCGGCTGCCTGGCTTCGAGCAGGTCCGCATCTACGAGCGCGCGGTGCAGCAGTCGCGCGGTCGCCTCGCGCTCGCTGCCTGACGACTAGCCAGCGGTGGCGGCCGACGCCGGCTCGTGGCGGACGTCCTCCGGCGTGAAGGCGCGCGTCGTGGAGGCGAACTCGAGGAGGATGCCGTCGGGGTCCTGGAAGTAGATCGACCGCACGAACACCCCCGGGTGCATCTCCCGACTGATGCCCCACTCGCTGTCGTCGTGGTTCGCCACCTCGCTGCAGGGGATGCCCGCTTCGATGAGCCGATCCCGGTACGCCTCGATCTTGTCGGCCGGGACCGCGAACGCCACGTGGTTCATCGAGCCGATCGCGCTCGTGAGGTCACCGGTGTCGGGGCGTGCCGCAGGTGCAGAGATGCCGGGGACGCCCGCAGGCGCGCCCGGGAACCAGAAGAACGCCAGCATGTCGTCGCCGCCGCAGTCGAAGAAGAAGTGCTGACCCATCCCGACGGGCAGCTCGATCGTCTTCACGAGCGGCATGCCGAGCACGCCTTCGTAGAAGGCGACCGTGCGGGCCATGTCGCTCGAGACCAGCGCGAGGTGGTTGATGCCGTTGAGCTCGAACGGGCGCGTCGTCATGCGCGCATCGTAGTGACGCGAGGTTCTCAGGTGCCGAGGATGCCGAGCGTGGGCGCGGTCTCGCCGTAGACGGTCTCCGGGTTGGCGCGCACGTGCTCGTCGAGCCGGTGCGCGTCGTCGCCCACGAGGATCCGCCAGCGACCGTCGCGCACGCCCTCGAGGATGACCGTGGCGGCCTCCGCCGCGGTCATCGGCGCGTGGTCCTTGAACATCTGGCCGAACATCTCGACCATCGAGCGCACCGCGTCGTCGTCCATCGCCTCGACGGGCACGCCTCGATCCGCCATCTGCTCGCGTGCAGCAGCGACGCCGGCCGCGTCGAGCGGACCGTCGCCGCCGTGGACCTTGCGGCTGTTGGTGACGATGTCGGTGCCGATGTGCCCCGGCATCACCACCGCGACCTGCACGTGCGGAGCGTTCAGGCGGAAGTCCTCGATGAGCGCCTCGGTGAAGCCCTTCACCGCGAACTTGGCCGCGCTGTAGGCGGTGTGGGGGATGCCTGGGCCGAGCAGGGCCCAGAAGCCGTTCACGCTGCTCGTGTTGACGAGGTAGCCCTTCTCGCTGGCGACGAGCAGCGGCACGAAGGCGCGGCTGCAGTTGTAGACGCCGCCCCAGCAGATCCCGAAGGTGCGATCCCACTCGGATCGATCGCCGGTGAGGAAGCTCCCGCCGCCACCGACGCCGGCGTTGTTGAACAGGAGGTTGATGTGATCGGTCTCGTGCTGGGACACGACCTCGTCACGGAACCGCGCCACCGACGCCTCGTCGGCGACGTCGCACAGATGGGTGGTGACCCGCGTGCCCGCCGGTGCCTCCTTCTCGGCGAGCCGTGCGGTCTCAGCGACGGCGTCGCCGTTCACGTCGCACGTTGCAACCGCGCAGCCCTCCGCGGCGAGCTGGAGGACGAGCTCGCGCCCCATCCCGCTCCCGCCCCCGGTGACCACCGCCAACAGACCCTCGAAGCGCTCCATGGCTCCCCCTTCTCGCGTGGGCGGACGATACGCGAAGGGGTGCGGATCAGACGATTCGGTACGTCTGCACGCCGTGCGCCACGACGTTGCCGTCCGCGTCTGTGGCGGTGATCTCGGTGAAGGTGAGCTCCTTGCCGCGCCGCACGGTGCTCGCATGGCACACGAGATCCGAGCGCTTGCACGCCCCGACGTACTGGACCGACATCGCGATCGTGGACGCCCGCGCCCCCTTGTCGAAGTCGTGGTTCGACCATGCGGCGAGCGCGCCCGTGGTGTCGATGACCGACGCGATCACGCCACCGTGGTAGTAGGTGCCGTCGTTCGTGAGGTCAGCTCTGAAGGGAAGCCGGACCGTGGCCTCGTCGGGCTCGTAGCGCTCGATCACGATGCCCAGACCGGAGAGGAACGGCGTCGTCGGCATCAGCTCGGCGATCGCCGCGCGTCGCCGCTGCTGCTCCGCTTCCGTCAGCGCTTCCTTCGTCATGCGATCCGCCTCCGAGTCGGCCGTCCACCTGAACCTAGGGCCTTTCGGCCCTCGGACAGCCGACCGCGGGCCCTGTCCGGACCAGCGCGACCGGCGCACGCTCGTTGGCATGACGGAGTCCTCGCTGCCGCAGCTGGACGAGCGCTGGCGCGTCGAGCTCGATCGGAACGGGCTCGTGATGCTCGACCGCGACGAGTGCCTGCGCCTGCTCGGGACCTCCACGCTGGGTCGCATCGGCCTGACGACGGGGGCGCTCCCCGCGGTGCTGCCGGTCAACTTCTGGTTCGACGGCAAGCAGATCCTCATCCGCACCGGGGCGGGCACGAAGCTCGCGGCAGCGACGCGCGACGCAGTGGTGGCCTTCGAGGTGGACGACATGGACCCCGTGCGACACACGGGCTGGAGCGTGATGGTGACCGGCATCGCGCATCACCTCACCGACCCAGCCGACCTCGACCGGGTGGCGGACCTGCCCGTGGCACGCTGGGCGCCCCACGGTGGGGGCCACGTGGTGGCGATCGACCCCGAGCTCATCTCCGGTCGTCGGATCGACCCCTCGGTGCACTGCTGACCGGCGGGTCGCGAGGTCGCAGCGACGGGCGCTCAGGCCCTCGGGATGCGCCACTCGAGCACGCACCCCTTGTCCGCACCGGGCGTGAGGTCCATGCTGCCGCCGAGCTCGTCGGCGCGCACCGCCATGTTGCGCAGACCGTCGCCCATCACGGAGTCGGGGCCGGGTGGGCCGATGCCATCGTCGACCACGCGCAGTCGAAGATCCCGCTCTGCGATCAGCTCGACGTCGACCTTCGTGGCCTGTGCGTGGCGAGCGACGTTGCTCAGCGCCTCGCGCAACGTCGCGACGAGCGCCGCGGTCCCGCGCTCGCTCGTGACCGAGTCCACCGGGCCATCGAACAGGACGCGCGGCTCGTAGCCCAGCCCGCGGGACGCCTCGCGAACGAGCTTCACGACCTGGTCGCGCAGGCCCGCGGTGGTCGGGCGGGATGCCTCCAATCCGAAGATCGCCGAGCGGATGTGCTTCACGGTGAGATCGAGGTCATCGACCGCCGCCTCGATGCGGGTCACTGCAGACTCCGCGTCGGTTCGCACGAGCCGGACGCTGCCCTGAAGGGACAGGCCCGTGGCGAACAGGCGCTGGATCACCGTGTCGTGGAGGTCACGCGCGATGCGCTCGCGGTCCTCGAGCACGCTGAGCTCGCGCAGGCGCGTGTGGAGGCGAGCGTTCTCGATCGCGACCCCTGCGGCGGCGGCGAGCCCCACGACGAGCTCCTCGTCGACGTCGCTGAAGGCTTGGGCCCCACGCTTGTCGGTGAGGTAGAGGTTGCCGAACACCTCGTTGCGCACCCGGATCGGAACGCCCAGGAACGACGTCATCTCCGGGTGGTTGGGCGGGAAGCCATAGGAGTCGGGGTGCTGACGCAGATCGGGGAGCCGTAGCGGCTTCGCGTCGACGATGAGCAGTCCGAGGATGCCGTGTCCCTCGGGCAGGTCGCCGATGGCGTGGTGGACGTCCTCGTCGATCCCGACCGTGATGAACTGCGCCAGCCGCGTGCCGGTCTCGTCGAGCACGCCGAGCGCGCCGTAGGTGGCACCGGCGAGATCGGTTGCGCTCTCCACGATGCGGCGCAACATCGCGGGAAGGTCCAGATCCGACCCGATCGTGAGGATCGCGTCGAGCAGCTGGTTGAGTTGGCGGGGACCGGCGCCCTCGGGCATCACCGAGACGCTACCGGCGCGGGCAGGGCCCATGCGGAGCCGCGTGGCAACATGAGCGCGATGGCCGTGCGCGTGTTCCTGCTCGATGACCACGAGGTGGTCCGGCGTGGCGTGCGCGAGCTGATCGAGGGCGAAGAGGACATGGTCGTGGTCGGCGAGGCCGGGACCGCAGAGGAGGCCACGGGGCGCATCCCCGCGACGTCGCCGAACGTGGCGGTGCTCGACGTCCGGCTCCCCGACGGCGACGGCATCGAGGTGTGCCGCGACATCCGCTCGAAGCACCCCGAGATCGCCTGCATCATGCTCACGTCCTTCGCCGACGACGAGGCCGTCTACGCGGCCATCATGGCGGGCGCTGCCGGCTACGTCCTGAAGCAGGTCCGCGGGAGCGACCTCGTGGACGGGATCCGGCGCGTCGCGACCGGCGAGTCGCTCCTCGATCCCTCCGTCACCACGAGGCTGCTCGACCGGCTCCGCAACCACGGCGGCGACGACGAGCTCGCCGCGCTGAGCGAGCAGGAACGCAAGATCCTCGACCTCATCGCCGAGGGGCTCACGAACCGGCAGATCGGCGAGCGCATGTTCCTCGCCGAGAAGACCGTCAAGAACTATGTGTCGAACCTCCTCTCGAAGCTCGGCATGAGCCGTCGGACGGAGGCTGCGGTGTACGCCGCACGCCTCGCCGAGCGCCGCTCGACCCGCGACGACGGCTGACCCCTCGTCCGAGGGACGATCGGACGCGCGGGTGGGACCTTCGGCTCTACGTCGTCGGTGTGGCGCCCGTGCATCCTCGCCTCAT
This sequence comes from Microthrixaceae bacterium, assembly GCA_052390255.1. Lineage (GTDB taxonomy): Bacteria > Actinomycetota > Acidimicrobiia > Acidimicrobiales > VFJN01 > VFJN01. The sequence continues at coordinate 8,636 of JBQTHC010000045.1, read as the reverse complement.
GGACCTCGCGCCCGATCAGACCACCCTGCCCACCCCCGACTCGCATGACGCGCCCAACAGCGCAGAAGGCATGTCCGCGATCGCCATCGCTGTCGCGCTCCTCGCGCTCGTCGGAGCCGTCCTCGCCATCGGCCTCGGCTGGCGCGCCGTAGACGAGAGCAAGGCGTCCCCGACCGGCTCCGAGGGTGAGCAGGCGATGGTGAGCCTCACGGAGTTCTCGCTCGCACCAGCCTCGGTCGGCGTCGGCGGCTCCCTGCACGTGATGAACGAGGGCACGCTCCCGCACAACCTGTTCATCGAGGGCACCGATCTCAAGACCGGCGACATCGCGGGTGGCGACGACGAGGTCCTCGAGCTGGGCGATCTCCCCGCGGGGACCTACACGATGTACTGCAACATCGCCGGTCACCGCGACTCCGGGATGCATGCCGAGCTCACCGTCACCGCCGACGGCGCTGCCGCGGGCGGCGAGCCGGGCGGTGGCGGATCAGCAGCGATGGACTACGAGAAGATGACCGCCGCGATGATCGACTCGATGTCGAAGTTCCCTGCAGCCACGGAGGGGACGGGCAACACGCCGCTCGAGCCGACCGAGGTTCTGGCGGACGGCACGAAGGTCTTCGACCTCGTCGCCGAGATCACCAAGTGGGAGCGCGCACCGGGCGACGTCGTGGACGCCTGGACCTACAACGGCACCGTCCCCGCGCCGTCGATCCGCCTCCAGGTGGGCGACAAGGCGAAGTTCCGACTCACGAACAAGCTCCCCATCGCCACCGACCTCCACCTGCACGGACTCAACATCGACAACAAGTTCGACGGCGTCGCGCCGATCACGCAACCGGTGATCAAGCCGGGCGAGACCTTCACCTACGACTACGTCGCCGACGAGATCGCGGTGGCGATGTACCACCCGCACTTCCACTCCCAGATCGGGATGCCCAACGGGATGTTCGGCTCGATCTTCGTCGGCCAGGTGCCGATCCCCCGTGGTCGCACGGTCGGCGGTGAGGTGATTCCCGCGGATCTGGCGGTCGCGCAGGAGCTCCCGATGGTGCTCAACGACTCAGGGGTGATCGGCTTCAGCCTCAACGGGAAGAGCTTCCCGGCCACCGCGCCGATCAGCGCGAAGAACGGCGACTGGGTGCTTCTCCAGTACTTCAACGAGGGCTCGCAGGCGCACCCGATGCACCTCCACCAGTTCGACCAGATCGTGGTGGCAAAGGACGGATACCCGCTCGACGTGCCCTACGTGGCCGACGTGATCAACGTCGCTCCCGGCGAGCGCTACTCCGTGCTCGTGAAGCTCGACAAGCCGGGCGCCTGGGTCTGGCACTGCCACATCCTCCCCCACGTGGAGAACGACGAGGGGATGTTCGGGATGGTGACCGCAGTCATCGTCAAGTGATCCCCTGAACCAACCAACGTCTGTGAACCCACACGTCCGCATGGCGGTCGCCAGGGTTCACAGACGTTGGTTGGTGTCGCGCTTCGCCGCGAAGAAGTCGGCCTCGAGGCGGCCCAGCTCAGTGGTCGGCCGGCCCGTGACGTCCTCTTGGAAGATGGCCATCCAGTCGGCGGTCGCGTGCAGCGCGCCGAGGATCGAGTACAGCCCGGCGAAGATGCGGTTGGTGAACACGAAGTCGCGGGGAACGGTGACGTGGCGCATCACGTCCTTGTCCATGCTCGCCATGTGACCGAGGATCTGTGCGGCGAACTGGGGCGTGAACGTGAACGGCTGCGGCGCGCTGAGCGCGGTGAAGTTGTGCCGGATCCATGCCAGCAGCTTGTCGGCCGGCGGCGGGTCGTCGGCGCGGACGAACCCTTGCTCGATGCAGATCTGCATCAGTCGATCGGCGTCATGGGCGATCGCTGCCGAGGGCATGTCCCAGAAGCCGCGCCGCGCCGAGGGGTCCAGGCGCTTCACGCAGCCGAAGTCGATGAACGTGACGGAGCCGTCGTCGTGGAACAGGTAGTTGCCGGGGTGCGGGTCAGCGTTGAACATCCCGAAGCGGGCGATGCTCCCGAAGAAGAAGCGGTCGATGACCTCCCCCCACCGGTCACGCAGGGCCTGGTCCACCTCGTTGATCGCGGTCCACCGTCGTCCGTGGACGAGCTCCATCGTGAGGACCCGGTCGCTGCAGAGCTCGGGGAACACCTCCGGGACGCGGGCGAACGGGTGGCCGCGGTAGTGGTCGGCGAACTCCATCTGGTTGGCCATCTCGGTGGCGTAGTCGAGCTCCTCACCGATGCGCTCCGAGATCTCGTCGGCGATCGCCCGCACGTCGACGTTGCGGAACTGGGGCACGATGCCCTTCGCGATCTTGACGAACGTGAACAGCGTCTCGGTGTTGGCCAGGTCCGCGGCGATCGCTTCTGCGACGCCCGGGTACTGGACCTTCACGGCCACCTCGGTGCCGTCGTGCAGGCGGGCCGCGTGCACCTGTCCGATGGACGCGGCGGCGATCGGGGTGCCGGAGAACTCCGCGAAGGCCTCCTCGGGCGGGCGCCCGAGCTCTCGCTCGACGACCGCGGCGACGAGCACCGGCTCCATCGGCTCCGCGTCCGCCTCCAACGACGCCAGGGCAGCGCGGTACACCTCGCCGTACTGGCCGTCGAGGGCGGCGCTGGTGTCGACGAAGGACAGGAGCTGGCCCACCTTCATGAGCAGCCCCTTCGAACGAGACAGCACGTCGGCGTAGCGCTCGGCGTTGCGGACGTGGAGCTCGAGGCTGGTGCCCCGCTCGCCCTTGAGGCGTCGGCGCAGTACGTCGGCCACGCCCTCCCCGGCGGCCCGAGCCGTCACGGCGGCCAGCGGTGCCGTGCGTCGCACCCTCCCCTGCGGGACCGTCATCATCGACCACCTCACCCTTCACTGGGTTCTCCTAAGTGTATACTTAGGACGTGGCGAGCACCGCAACTCCGACCCGCGAGCGCCTGCTCGACGAGGCCATGCGGCTCTTCGGCGAGCGCGGCTACGACGCCACGTCGGTCGCGGAGATCGAGCGCTCCGCTGGCCTGACCCCGGGCGCAGGCGGCCTGTTCCACCACTTCCCCACGAAGGAGGCCGTGCTCGTCGCCGGGATCGAGCGGCAGCTCGCCCGGCTCGAGGCGGTGCGCCAGATCCGAGGCGCCGTCCCGCCGCTCGGCAACCTGCGGGCCGAGCTCACGCTGGTCGCGCGCTACGTCTTCCTCGAGCTCGAGGAGGAGCAGGAGCTGCTCCGGGTGCTCGTCTCAGAGGGTCGGCAGCGACCCCACCTGCTCGCCGGCGCGACCGAGCAGGTCGTGCGAGGGACGTTCACCGAGTTCGCCGCGTTGCTCGCACGTTCAGGCGGGACGGAGGTAGGCGCCGCGCTCGCCCTCGGATCCCTCGTGGCGTTCGCGTCGGCCGAGCTGCTGCTCGGTCAAGCGCCGGTCGACGCCGACCGCGAAGACGTCATCGCCACGTGGGTCGAGATGGTGATGGGCCTGGTCAAGGGCTAGCAACCAACGTCTGTGAACCCTCACGTCCGCATGACGGACGCCAGCGTTCACAGACGTTGGTTGGTTCAGTGGCCCCCGCCCGCGGCGGCGACCTCACCGGCCTGGAAGAGCCCGAGCGCACCCTTGCCGACGTTGGCGAACTTGTGGGTGACGATCGGGTACAGGCCGGCCTCGTCGAAGGAGAACTCCACGAAGCCGCCTTGGGCGGGCTGCAGGTCGAGCACCTGCGAGCCGCCTTGGCCCGGTCCGGGCCGAAGCAGGTACTCCCCTTCCTTCCAGGTGGTGTCGAAGATCGTGCCCACGATGTGGAAGGCGGAGTTCTCGTTCGGACCGGCATCGAGGACCCACACCCGCACCCGCTGGCCGGGCTCCACGCGGATCGGCGCGAACTTGTACTGGTTCAGGTAGCCGTTGAACACGACGGCGTCGAAGTCCTCGCCCTGCATCTTGGTGAGGTTGCCGGGCTGACCATCCGGCCCCAGGTACAGCTCCGACTGGACGAAGACGAGCTCGTGGTCGACCGGCGGCAGGTCGGGCGGGTTGATGATGATCGCGCCGAACATCCCGTTGCCGATGTGGTGCAGCGCAGGGGCGGTCCCGCAGTGGTACATCCACACGCCTGCGTGCTTCGCCACGTACTGGTACACGAGGGACTCGCCCGGCTCGATCGTTCGCATCTCGTCGTTCCACGCCACCTTGCTCGAGTGGAAGTCGATCGAATGGCCGAGCTTGCCCTCGTTCACGAGCGTGATCGTGAACAGGTCGCCCACCTTCCCGCGCAGCACGGGACCTGGGACCTGGTCGTTGAACGTCCACATCTCCTGCGTCACTCCCGGCGCGACCTCGATCACCTTCTCCGTGGCACGCATGGTGAGCTTGTGCTCGGTGCCACCGGGGGCAGGCGCGAGGGCCGGGTCGAACGGCACCCAGTCGGCGGCAGGCTCGGCGGCCGGGTCGATCTTGGCCGAGTCGTCGGGCGTGGTGCTGCCACCACCGGACCCGGTCGCCGCACCGACGTCGACGGCGAGCACCATCCCGGCTTCCTTGTGGCCAGGCACCGTGCACCACGCCTCCGTCGACGCCTCGATCACGCCAAGCGACACCTCCTCGGTCGCGCCCGGCTCGAGCATCTTCGTGCCGACCTCGCCACCCTCGAGGCGCAGGTCATGGGGCATCTTCCCGGCGTTCGTCACCGTGACGATGAGCTCGGTCCCGGCGGGAACCTGGATCGACGGTGGTTTCACGTACAGATCGCCGAGCTCCACCGCGACGGTCTGCGTCTTCCCCGTCGCGCCGGCGGTCGGTCCGTTGTCGCCGCGCCCACTGATCAGCACCGCGGCGAGCGGCACCGCGAGCGCCATCACGACGACCGCGGAGGTCATCGCGAGAAGCGGGGTCCCCGCGGATCGAGGCGTCGCATCGGTCATGTCTTGTCCTTCCTGGTTCGGACGATCCGCCGGCCGGTGATCTCGGTCGGCACGATGCGGATCCAGTGGAACTTGTCGCCGGAGCCCCAGAAGCGCAGCGGAAGCTCGGCCGCGGTGACGAGGTCGGCGGCCAGCGTGAGCTCGACTGCGCGACCCTTCAACAGGACGCTCCAGCCTTCGCGCGTGTCGATGTCGACGCCGTCCACCTCGAAGCACACGCTGGGGCTGCGATCGAGCGCCCGGAGCTTTGTGCCAGCGTCGGTGCGGAACACCACCGTCTCGCCGTCGACGGCGTAGTTGATGGGGAAGATCTCCGGCGCGCTGTCCACCAGCACGCCAACGCGGCCGATCGGCGCCTGCGCCAGGAGGACCCAGCACTCCTCCGGGGTCAGGTGCTCCATCCAGGTGCGCCCATCGAGCACGGCCATGATCGCCTCCTCGGGTCGTGCCCCGATCGTCGCCCAGGCCCGCGTGTCCGGGCAGGGCCGAAGGTCCCCTCCGGAGGGCCAACGGACTCGCGTGCACGTCAACGTCTGTGAACCCGCACGTCTGCATGCCGGACGTGGCGGTTCACAGACGTTGGTTGCTTGGGTACGGTGCCTCGGTGGACGCCACCGCCGCCGAGGAGACGAAGCGCGGGCCGGGTCGCCCACGGGACCTCGCCAAGCGACAGGCCATCCTTGACGCGGCGCGCGAGGTGCTCGCCGAGGTCGGCTACACGTCGATGACCATCGACGCGGTCGCCCAGCGGGCCGGGTCGAACCGAGTCCTCATCTACCGGGTGTGGGACACGAAGCTCGCGCTCGCCGCCGACGCACTGTTCGGCACGATGGGCGAGTTCGACGTGCCCGACACCGGGTCGCTCACCGCGGACCTACGTGGCTTCATCGCGCAGCACGTCGAGCGCATGAGCGGCGACGCGTACCTCAAGGGCCTACCCGGTCTCACCGTCGAGCTCCTCACCGATGCGGATCTCTATCGCTGGGTGCACGTGCGCTTCGTGCAGCCGTCCGAGGACGGCTACCGCACGATCCTCGAGCGAGCCCGCGCCCGCGGCGAGCTCGCCGGCGACGTCGACCCGCGCCTCATCACGCGGGTCATCAGCGGAGCGACGACCAGCCTCGCCCAGACGGGCCGTCTCAGTCGCGAGGCCACGACCGACACGCTCCTGCGGCTCCTGCTCGGAGGCCTCATCCCCATCGACCCGTCCCGACCCGACCGCACCTAATAGGTGACAGTCAGTAACAGAACTGGTAGGGTGCATGCATGGAATTCGGACTCTTCATCGGCGGCTGGGTGCCCGACTACCTCGACGGGCGCAACGACGCGTACGAGCACGAGCGGCTCATGAACGAGGTGCGCATCGCCGAGGCCGGCGATCGCACCAACTGGAAGTACGTGTGGGTCACCGAGCACCACTTCCTCACCGAGTACAGCCACATCTCCGCCAGCGAGATCGTGATGCCGCACATCCTCGCCCGCACGGAGCGGATCCGGGTGGCGTCGGGGATCATCAACGTCACGCCGCCGGTGAACCACCCAGCGCGCATCGCGGAGCGCGTCGCGATGCTCGACCACCTCTCGGGTGGTCGGTTCGACTTCGGCACCGGCCGCGGCTCGTCCACCACCGAGCAGGCCGGCTTCGGCATCACCGACCCCGACCTCACCAAGGAGATGTTCGACGAGGTGATGCCCGAGTTCCGCAAGATGTGGAGCCAGGACAGCTACTCCTTCGACGGCCGGTTCTTCTCGATGCCGGAGCGCAACGTGCTGCCCAAGCCGCATGTGAAGCCCCACCCCCCGATGTGGGTGGCGGCGGGCAACCCCGACACGTTCGAGAAGGCGGCGCGGCTCGGCCTCGGCGTCATCTGCTTCACGGGCGGCAACCCGGAGAAGATGCGTCCGCTCGTCGAGCTCTACAAGGAGACGATCAAGGACGCGGATCCTGTCGGCGACTACGTGAACGACAACGTCGCGATCTCCACGAGCTTCATGTGCCTCGAGGACGGCGACGCGGCGCGCGACTGGATGACGCGCTCACGCAACGGCCGCCAGCAGAGCCTCGTGTTCAAGTACCTCGACACGTTCCCGAAGCCGCCGGGCATCCCCGAGTGGCCCAACGAGATCCCGGACCCCACGCTCGAGCAGCTCGCCATCGGGCGCGAGAAGGGAGCGTCGATCGTGGGCACGCCCGACGATTGCGCCGAGGTGCTCCAGAAGTGGGAGGCCATCGGCGTCGACCAGCTCATCATGGGCCCCACCGGCAGCGCCTGGCCCTACGAGCTCGTCGAGGAGTCGGTCGAGCTGCTCGGCACCAAGGTCATCCCCCAGTTCGACCCCGACCCCGAGCCGCGGGCGGCGCGCTTCCGCCGGGAGGCCGGCACCCCGTAACCCCGACCAACCAACGTCTGTGAACCCATACGGCCGCCATGCGGACGTGGCGGTTCACAGACGTTGGTTGCTCGGGCTGAGTCGGAACACGCGGAGGTCACGGCCGGAGCGCTCCTCGTAGCGGTCGTACACCGGGAGCAGCCGGTTGAGCGCGTCCCATGCGTCTTGTCGCGCCGGGCCCTCGAGCAGCGTCGCGACGACTGGCGTCACCTGGCCCCGTCGCGTCACCGTCGCGTCCGGATCCTTGAGCAGGTTCGTCGTCCACGCGGGGTGCTTCTCGCGACCGAAGTTGCTCCCGACCACGAGCCAGGACCCCTCCGGCTCGACGACGCAGGCAAGCGGCGCCTCGCGCGGCTCGCCGCTGCGAACGCCCGTGGTGGTGAGCACCAGCGTCGGCGCGGTGACCTCGCTCAGCGTGTAGCGCCCGCCCGTGAGGCGGCTGACCAGACGGTCGAGCGCGGGGAACACGTGCGGCGCGATCCGAGTGAACGCGCTCAGGCCGGTGAGGCGCGGCACGACGTTGCGGCGCGACCACGCCTGTCGCCGCTCGCGCAACGACGGCCGCGGCGCCACCGACGCGCCCTCGGGCGCGAGTCGGCCGGCCTTCGACGGCGCGAGGTGGCCGTCGGCGGCGAGGCACCGCAGCGCCTCCTCCACCGTGAGTCGCACGGGCCGCAGCGCGACGTCCACCTCTGCGAGCGTGGCGCGATCGTCGGTCGGCACCATCGTCACCATGATCTCGGCCGCGTCGCGGGTGAGCGGGTAGTCGAAGTGCCGCACGCGCTTGGCCGTGTCGAGCGCCGCGCCGAGCGCGATCATCGCCCAGCCGGGGATCACGACGCGACGACAGCGCACGCCGGTGAGCTCGTCACAGAGGTCAGCGAGGGCCGGCCAGTGCAGGAAGTCGCCGCCGAGCATCAGGCGTCGCGAACCTCGGCCCGGCACGACGAGGCGCGCGAGCACCTCCGCGAGGTCCTCCACGTGCACGATCGCGACGCCGCCCTTCGGCATGGGCCACGCGCTACCGAGCGCGCCAGCGAGCCCCTCCATCATCGAGTCCAACGTGGGCTGGCCCGGGCCGAGCACGCCACCCGGATACACGATCGTCACGGGGGCGCCGTCCTCCTGCAGGCGCCTGGCGTAGCGCTCGGCCGCGAGCTTCGCACGCCCGTACGCGGTGCGCGGCGACGCGAGCCGCGCCTCCGGGGTGATGATCGGGCGATCGGGCGGCACGAACACCGCCACGGTCGAGACGTGGATGATCGGGTCGAGGCCGAGCTCCGCGGCGCCACCGAGCACCAGCTCGACGCCGCGCACGTTCTCGGCCACGAGATCGGT
>JBQTHC010000044.1:0-29663 GCA_052390255.1 Microthrixaceae bacterium | reverse complement strand
CGTCAGCGACCGATGAGCTGCGCCTCTTGGATCTCCGCCGGCGCACGTCCGGGGGCGTCGCCGCGGTCGACGATCCAGATGAGCACCGCCGCGCCGCGGTGACCCTTCAGGTCGATCGTGTTGGGTCCGGCGTGGAACGCGCGCGGGGTGGCGACGGGCTCACCCCACCCGTCGATCGTGTCCGATGGCGCGTCGGCCACGTAGATGACCGCCCGCCAGTCGTTCGTGCGGCTCTGCAGCTCGAGGCGCTCGAGCGCGGCCGGCGACTGGATGGTGAGGACGATCCCGACACCCGCCTTGAGGCGGGTGATGTCGCGGTCGTTGTAGCTCTCGGTGCGCCATGCGGTGGTGAGGTCGCCGTCGCGCACGTTGTCCGCGAGCGCGTTGTTCTCCTTGCCGTCACCGAGCGGATCGAAGGCGGCGGCACCGGCAAGCTCGAGTGTGACGGCTGGGCCCCCGGAGCCGCCACCGATGGCGTCGCGCACCCCCTGGAGGAGCGAGCCGGCGCCGGAACGGCTGAGGAGCAGCCCGGCGATCCCGAGCGCGACCCCGGCCACGACGACCGCCGCGGTCGGCACCAGCCAGCTCCGCTCGGTGTGCCGGAACGACGGGGTCGCGCCGACGACGGGGTCGGGCGCGCTCGGCCGCACCGCGGAGAGGTGCCCCGTCGCGTCAGGGGTCGCGCCGATCGTGGTGGCGGTGAGGTCCGCCGCGGGGGAGGGCGTGGCGCCGGCTGCGAGCAGAGCTGCGCGCAGGTCGGCCGCCGAGCCGAAGCGGTTCGCGGGGTCGCGCGCCATCGCGCGGCACACGATCTCCTCGAGCGCCTTGGGGATGCCGGCGCGCACCTGTCGCGGTCGGAGTGCGTCGCCGTGCAGGCGGGCCAGCGCGGTCGCCGCGTCGGTGTCGGCCGTGAACGGCGCGCGTCCGCAGAGCATCTCGTAGAGCACGACGCCGAGGCTGTAGATGTCGGTGCGCGGATCGACCGCGCCGCCCCGCACCTGCTCCGGCGCGAGGTACTTGGCCGTACCGATCATCAAGCCCGGCTGGGTGAGGTCTGCGTCGGCAACCGCCTTGGCGATGCCGAAGTCAGCGACCTTGACGCGCCCGTCGCCGCAGAGCAGCACGTTGGCGGGCTTGATGTCGCGGTGCACGAGGCCCGCGCGGTGTGCTGCGTCGAGCGCCTCGGCGACCTGCGCGGCGAGCCCCGCTGCCTGCCACGGGTCGATGGGTGCGGGGTCGTCGAGGCGCTGGCGCAGGGTGGGGCCGGTGACGAGCTCCATCACGATCGCCTCGTGACCGCCCTCCGAGCAGGTGTCGTAGATCGACACGATCCCTGGGTGCGCGAGCCGCGCGGCGGCCACGGCCTCCTGCCGGAAGCGAGCCACGAACGTGGCGTCGGCCGCGAGGTGCGGGTGGAGCAGCTTCACGGCGACCTGGCGCTGGAGCACCTCGTCGGTTCCCTGCCACACCTGGGCCATGCCACCCGAGGCGATCAGCGCGCCGAGCTGGTAGCGGCCGGCGAGCACGCGGCCGGCGTCGAGCGTCGGTTGGGCGGCGCTCACGGGAGCGCCCTCGGGAGGGACGGGGGGGCACACGGCGCACCAACGCTACCTGTGCGCACGTGGCGTCCTGCTGGCGCTGCCGACGCGCTCAGACCGGGTCGAGCCAGGTCACGCCCATCACGCGCGGCCCGCCGTGGGTGCCGATCACCGGGCCGATGTGACGGACCTGGATCTCGTCGCGGTTGGTGTGCTCGGCGAGGAGGTCGAGCATCTGGTCGAGATCGGGTGCGAAGCCATGCGTCACGCACAGGTGCTCGACCGAGCCCGCCTCGACCACCTTGTGGCGCAGCGTCTCGAGCGCACGCCGTCGCGTGCGGGCCTTGCCCGCCTCCTCCACGACCCCGGTCGACACGTCGAGGATCGGCTTGATCGACAGGAGCGACCCGAGCAGCGCCTGCGCGCCACCGATGCGCCCGCCCTTCTTCAGGTTCTCGAGCGTGTCGAGCGCCCCGAACACGCGCGTGCGCGCGGCGAGGCCCGTCACCAGCTCGACGACGTCGTCGGCGCTGGCACCATCGGCGGCGGCAGCCGCGGCGAGCAGCACCTGGGTCCCGAGCCCTGAGGTGATCGACGTGGAGTCGACGACCCGGACGTCGAGGTCGCCCTCCACGGCGACGGCTGCGTTCTGCGCCGACTGCATCGTGGCCGACAGCCCCGAGGAGAGGTTGATGCACACGACGGAATCGGCACCGGCCGCGGCCTGCCGGCGGAACGCCGCCTCGAACTTGCCGGGCGCAGGCGCGGCCGTCTCGGGGAGCACCGGCGACGCGGCGAGTCGCTTGTAGAACTCCTCCACGCTCAGCTCGGTGCGATCCTCGAGCTCCTCGTCGCCGAAGCGGATCGACAGGGGCACCACCTCGATGCCGTGGGCGGTGGCCTCGTCGTCGGTGAGGTCGCAGCTGCTGTCGGTGACGATGCGGACGACCATGCTGGTTCGCTCCAGAGGGCTCGGCGGTTTGCCCGCCGAACCTAGTTGCCGGCCGCGGTCCGGGAGGTCGCAGCAGGGTGGGCCGACGCGACGAGCTTGGCGCTGCGGCGCGTCCGTCGCCAGTGCCGAGCCCACCACACGAGCAGGAAGCACGCGGCGCCGATCGACAGCACGAGGCCGACCCCAGACACCGCGGTCGACTGGACCGAGACGCGGACCGCACCCAGCTGGAGGACACCGTCGGGTGAGGTGACGGTGATCTCGAGCGGGAACGAGCCCGACGCGCGGGTGCGGACCGCGACGTCGAGGCGCGTCGTGGGGTCCGTCAGCACGAGCGGGAGCGTGTCGCCGTCGGGGAACTCGAGCTTGGGGCTGCGCAGGTGCACGACGACGTGGACCGGGAGGCCCGACGCGTTGCGCATCGTGAGCGGGACCGTGCCTTCGCGCGCGGTGAGGGTGATCGTGGATCGTGCCGGCCCGCTCACCGCGCTGATCACGTCGTCCATCGCGGTGCGCGCGGCGCGAACGTGCGCGGCCCGCGTCGAGCCCGAGAGCCGCACCGCGGTCGCGAGCAGGAGGTGCGCCGACACCGGGTCCGCTCGGGGGCTCTCGTCGCCGATGAGCCCGGTGAAGCTCGCGAGCTGCGCGCGCGTGGCGCGCAGCTCGTCGACGAACCGCGGTGACATCGTGCGCGTCTCCCCCTCGGCGAGGGGACGGTCGACCCGCTCGCCGCCGGGCTGGCGCAGGGGCGACGCGTCGTCGAACAGCGTGTCGAGCGTCACCGGCGCGAGGATGCCGCTCGCGTCGAGACCGGCGAGAAGACCCTGCACCACGTCGGCGCGCACGGTCGGATCCACGGGCAGCACGACGCCGCGGGAGATGCCAGGTTGCTCGAACCACAGCATCGCGAGCTCGGCGAGCAGGCGACTCACCTCGAGACCCGGGTCCTCGTTGGTGTCGAGGCGATCGGTCAGCATCGGGTCGAGTGCCATCGCGTCGACCTGGGTGGCTGCCTCGGAGCTGATCAGGAAGGGCTGGGCGAGCGACAGCGACAGCAGACCCGAGCGGAGGGGCTTGACGTGGTCGGCGTCGACCACGAGATGGCGGACGCCTTGCTGCTGGAGCGCTTCGAGGCCACTGTGGTCGAGCGGGGTGGTGGCAAGCCAGGTGCTGTCGGTGGGGCGGACCCCGAGCGCGTCGAGGAGGACCTGCCGGCCGCGCTCCGAGGAGCGCGCCAGCTCCTCGCCAAGCCCGTCCGCGACGAGCTCGGCGGGTGAGACGTCGACGTACGGGAGCGCGAGCGCCTCGCGACCCCGGGCAGCCACGCGGAGCTGGTCGAGCAGCACCGGCGCCGAAGGGTCGTCGCTCGCGGCCAGCGCGTCGATCGTCTCCGGACGGACCGCGAGCGTGATCGGCACGTTGGGGGTCGCCGCGAGCTTCGCGACGAACGCTGCCGCCGAGTCGATCGCGGCCGCAGGGAGCGCGGAGCTGCCATCCGGTCGCAGCGCGGGCGGCAGATCGACGCGCGCCACGACGGCGACCGAGAGCGGCGGTGAGGTGTCGGTGTCGGCCGGCCGCACGAGCAGGTGCGTGACGAGCCCCGTCAGCGGGGCCCCCGACGCGTCCTGCACCTCGATCTCAAGGGGGTACGCGCCCGCAGCCGTGAGCGGAACGCCACCGCTCGCCGCCGGATCGAGCGAAAGGGAGATCTGGCGCGTGCCGTCGGCCGCAACGGGAAGCGACGCGACCGTGGTGACGACGTTGTAGATCTGCGTCCGCAGCGCGTCCCCCTCCATCGACGCAGCGAGCTCCGAGCGCGAGCGGACGCGACCGTGGAGGATGAGCTCGACGCCGGCGTCGGCAGGAACGCCGCTCAGGCGCACCCACACGTCGAAGGTCCCGCCGCGGCCCACGGTGGGCGTCTGCCGGACGAGCTCCAGCGTGGGGGTTGCGCTCTGGATCGGGTCCGAGCGCGCCGGAGCCGGCCAGGTCGCCGTCGCGAGCAGCAGGACCGCGGCGACCAGCCCGCCCGCACGCGCCCAATGCCCTCGCATCACGTTCCGTCCTGGACGAGCGTTCGACGCAGCACCGCGAGTCCCACCGGCTGCTGCGAGAACCCGAGGTGCAGGTACAGCGAGAGGGCGGCGTCGTTGTCGACCTGGGTGTTGACGAACACCTCACGCGCGCCCCAGCGGCGCAGCCAGCCGAGCGCGTCGCGCACGAGCGCCGATCCGATCCCACGACGCTGCAGCGCGGGGTCCACCGCGAGGCGTTGCAGGTAGCCGCGAGGACCGGCGCGCCCGGTGACCGCATAGCCAGCGAGGCCGGTCGCTGCGTCGGCATGGTCGGCGACGCGCAGGCGCGACGACGGGGTCGCCGCGAGCGCGTCGTCCAGACCAGCCTCGTCGAGGCGCCAGAAGGCCGAGAAGGCGTCGCGGTCCAGGGTGAGGAGCAGCGCGCGATCCGCGCGGCGCGCCCGTCGCAGCGGGGTCACCGGCGCCTCAGGGGTCGGCTCCGTCACCGACCTCGTCAGCAGGTGCAGCCGCTCGTGGACCACGAACCCCGCCTCGAGGAACGGCGCCGCCTCAGGTGGCGCGAGCGCGGAGGTGAGCGCGGTTCGGTAGCCACCCGAGGCGAGCGTCGCGATCGATCGCTCGACCTCGACGGCAGTGGGCCGCCCGCGCGCGGGGGTCAGGTGCGCCGTCTCGGGGTCGCCTCGCCAGGGGACGATGCGCAGTCGGCCGTCGCCGCGGGTGAGGTCCCGGTGCGCGCTCATGGCGGTCACACGGTAGTTGGGGCGACCGGAGGCGCCAGCGCGTCCGAACCGTCGCGCCAGCGCCACAACTACGCTCGGCCGCGCATGTCGGTCCTCCTCCTCTCCCACGAGCGCACCCTCGAGCACGACCCGGGCTCGGGGCACCCCGAGCGCCCGGGGCGCCTGCGCGCGGTGCTCGACGGGATCGCCGCGGGCGGGCTCATGGATGCGGTCGAACCGATGGTTCCCGCTCCCGCGTCCCGCGCCGATCTGGAGCGCGTGCATGCAGCGACGCTCGTCGACCTGGTGGAGCGGTCGAGCGCATCGGGAGGCGGCTGGCTCGACGCCGACACCGCGACCAGCAGTGCGTCGTTCGACGCCGCGCTGATCGCCGCGGGCGCGGGGCTCAGCGCGGTGGCGGCGTTGGATGCGGGAACGGCCGCGGCCGCGTTCTGCGCCGTCCGACCGCCCGGCCACCACGCCACCTCCGCCCGCGCGATGGGCTTCTGCCTGTTCAACTCGGTCGCGGTCACGGCTGCAGCGTTGGCGGATCGCGGCGAGCGCGTGCTCATCGTCGACTTCGACGCCCACCACGGTAACGGCACGCAGGACATCTTCTGGGCGGACCCGTCGGTCGCGTACGTGTCGTTCCACCAGTACCCGCTCTACCCAGGGACCGGCGCAGCGAACGAGGTCGGCGCAGGCGCCGGGACCGGGACCACCGTCAACCTCCCGCTGCCGGCGGGCGCCACAGGCGACGCGTATCGCCTCGCCTTCGACGAGGTGATCCAGCCCTTCGCGGCGACGTTCGACCCGACGTGGCTGCTGCTGTCGGCTGGCTTCGACGCGCACAGAGCCGACCCGTTGACCGACCTCGGGCTCTCCTCCCGCGACATCGCGGATCTCACGACCGATCTCATCGGGCTCGTGCCGGCGGGTCGGAGGGTTGCCTTTCTCGAGGGGGGCTACGACCTCGACGTGCTCGGCACGTGTGCCGCGGCCTGCGTGGGGGCGCTGGTCGGCGAGCGCGTCGCCGACGAGCCCGTCACGCAGGGCGGGCCTGGGAGCGAGGCGGTCCGGGCCGCGGCGTCCGTGCGTGCGACCCTGCTGGAGGCCTGAAGCGGGCCGAATGGCCCAGGTGGACTGAAGTTCGGGCGCGGACCTGCCGATGCCTCCTGTCATGAGCCAGCTGGACCAGCTCTTGTCCCATCTCAACGAGGTGCAAGGGTCAGATCTGCACCTCAAGCCCGGTGCCGCGCCGCACGTGCGCGTCGACGGGCAGCTGCACCCGATGTCGACCGAACCGCTGTCGGCCGCCGAGGTCGGGGCGCTCGCAGAGGAGATCCTCGACGAGGCGCACCTGAGCGAGCTCGACACGAGCGGCGAGACCAGCTCGGGCTTCAGCGTCGCCGGCCTCGGCCGCTTCCGCGTGTCGGCACACCGTCAGCGAGGCTCGCTCGCCATGGTCGTGCGCCGGGTGCCGCCCGAGATCCCCACCCTCGAAGAGCTCGACCTGCCGGTGCAGGTCGAGCGGTTCGCGGCAGACGAGCGCGGCCTGGTGCTCGTGACCGGCCCCCCCGGCTCAGGGAAGACGACGACCGTCGCGGCGCTCATCGACCGCATCAACCGCACGCGGGTCTGCCACATCCTGACGATCGAGGATCCGATCGAGGTGCTGCACGCCGACGCACGCGCGCTCGTCACCCAGCGCGAGGTCGGGACCGACACGACGAGCTACGCCGAGGCGCTTCGCAGCGGGCTGCGGCAGGACGCGGACGTGATCTTCGTGGGCGAGCTGGTCGATGCCGCCACGGCCCGGCAGGCCCTGACGGCCGCGGAGGTGGGGCACCTCGTGATCTCCACCGTGCGGGCCTCGAGCGCGAGCGACACGATCGCTCGCCTGATCGACCTCTTCCCGCTGGCCGAGCAGGGTCAGGCTCGGCAGTCGCTCGTGAGCGTCTTGCGTGGAGTTGCCTGCCAGCGGCTGCTCGAGCGTGCCGACGGCAAGGGCCGGGTCGCCGCGGTCGAGGTCCTCGTCGGCACGGCCAAGGTCGTGGACGTCGTGGCCGACCCTGGGCGCGCGGCTGAGCTCGAGCGCGTACTCGCGGACGGCCAGTACCACGGCATGCAGACCCTCGATCAGGCGCTCCTCGAGCGCGTGCGTGACGGCCTCGTGTCGATGCGCGATGCCTTGGCCGCCTCGACGAACCCCGAGGATCTGCGGATCGCGCTCGGCCATGCTGGCTTGACCGGATAGTGCGGAACCTCCTAAAAGCGCAGAACCCGAGAATGGCGTAGCCTTGCCGGAACTGCCCACTCTCGGGTGGGTGGCGGGCGGGAAGTCCTGCGATCTCGGGAGGGAACCATGGGGAAGTGCCGCAGTGCACACGCAGTGGCGGTCTTGACGGCCGTCCTCGCATATGTCGTCGCCGGGGCGGGCGTCGCGTCGGCAGACCCGATCGGCGCCGGCTCCGCGTCGGCCTTCGCGGCCACCGCCGACGTCTTCGCGACGAACGTGATCCCGCCGACGCCGACGGCGGAGACCGCGGCACCGGCCGCGGACGAGACGAACAACACCGTGATCGGCATCCCGGGCGATCCGCTGATCGTGAACGGGACCCTCATCGCGCGCTCAGCGGTGCACGCGGCGTCAGACCTGCCGAGCGAGCTGAACCAGACCGAGCAGCCGGTGGCCGGCCCGTACAACGCTCGCTCGATCGGCCAGATCGAGGATCTCAGCGTCCTCATCAACGAGGGCGTGCCAGGGGGCTCGCTCGTCAGCGCCGACCTGATCCGGGCCGAAGCGGTGGCCGTGTGCACGGCTGGCTCCGTGCAGTACTCCGCGAGCTCGGAGGTGGTCGACCTCCAGATCGGTGGGCAGGATCCCTTCAGCGGTCCGCTCAACGAGGCGCTCGAGCAGATCACCACCGGTCTCGCACCGCTCGCTGACCTCATCTCCGTCGAGCTCAACGTCGTGACGCCCTCGGCCACAGGTGTGTCGGTCGATGCGGTGGTCGTCACCCTGCTGCAGGCAGCGGCGGACAACGGCGCCCCCGGCGCGCTGGCAAAGGTCGTCCTCGGGCACGCACAGGTGCAGGGTGTCGGGTGCGCTGCTGCACCGGCACCGCCGCAGTGCTCGGACACGACCGACAACGACGGTGACAACCTCATCGACGCAGCGGATCCGGGTTGCCACACCGACGGCGACGCCGGCAACAGCGACTCCTATGACCCCACCGATGACGACGAGCGCAACACCGACGTCCTCGCGGGTGGCCCGCTTCCCTCCGACGGCGCGCTGCCGCTGACGGGCGGGACGCCGCTCACCGGGCTCGGCGTGCTGCTCGGCGCAGGTGCGCTCGGGCTCTTCGCGCTGCGCCGCAAGCTGCTCACCTGAGCGCTTCGACGTCATCAGCTGTACTGGTTCGGAGGGCGCCCGGAGCGACGCGTACCCTCGTCGGGTGATCCCCGAGCGCCTCGCACCGATCCTCGACGAGGTCCGGCCGCTCGCCGCGCGCTTCGAGGCCGCCGGCCACCGCGTGTACCTCGTCGGCGGCATCGTGCGCGACCTCGTGCTCGGTCGACCGATCAGCGGTGACTTCGACCTGACGACGGATGCGCACCCCGACACCACCAGCGAGCTGGTCGACGGGTGGGCAGACGCGGTCTGGGACCAGGGAGCCCGCTTCGGCACGGTCGGGCTGAAGAAGGGGCAGGCCACCTTCGAGGTGACGACCCACCGCGCCGAGGCCTACGTGCCGGACTCACGCAAGCCGCAGGTGTCCTTCGCGGAGGAGATCGAAGTCGACCTGTCCCGGCGAGACTTCACCGTCAACGCGATGGCGCTGCGGGTCACCGGTGCGCCCGACGAGAGCCCGGAGCTCATCGATCCCTTCGGCGGTGTCGCCGACCTCGCAGCGGGGGTCCTGCGCACGCCGCTCGCACCGGAGGTGTCCTTCGCCGACGACCCGCTGCGCATGCTCCGCGCGGCGCGTTTCATCGCGGGGTACGGGCTCGCTCCTGAGGACGGTTTGCGCGCGGCGGTCACGTCGCTCGTCGGCCGCCTGGAGATCGTGTCGGCCGAACGCATCCGTGACGAGCTGTGCAAGCTCCTCGTGGTGCCCGATCCGAGCGCCGGGATCTGGTTCCTCGTCGATGCAGGCGTCGCCGACGTCATCCTGCCGGAGCTTCCCGCGATGCGCGTCGAGCAGGATCCGATCCATCGGCACAAGGACGTGCTCGCGCACACGATCGCGGTCGTCGCCAAGACGCGCCCCGAGCTCGTCGTGCGCATGGCCGCGCTGCTCCACGACGTCGGCAAGCCCAAGACCCGCTCGTTCGGGCCCAAGGGCGTCTCGTTCCACCATCACGAGGTGGTGGGCGCCCGCATGGCGCGAGATCGCCTGCGTGCGCTTCGCTTCCCGAACGACCAGCTCGAGGCCATCACGCAGCTCGTGTACCTGCACCTTCGGTTCCACGGCTACAGCGACGAGGTGTGGACCGACGCTGCGGTGCGGCGCTACGTGCGCGACGCCGGGCCGCTGCTCGCGGAGCTGAACGAGCTCACGCGGTGCGACTGCACGACGCGCAACGAGCGCAAGGCGCGGATGCTCGCCGAGCGGATGGACGCGCTCGAGGAGCGCATCGCAGACCTGCGCGAGCGCGAGGAGCTCGACGCGATGCGTCCCGACATCGACGGCGACGTCGTGATGGCGCATCTCGGGATCGGCCCGGGCCGAGCGGTGGGCGACGCGCTGGCGATGTTGTTGGAGGCGCGCCTCGAGGAGGGTCCGCTCGGCGAGGACGAGGCGCTGCGCCGCCTCGACGCGTGGTGGGCGGACCGCTCGTAAGTCCGGTCAGATGCCTTGCTTGCGCGCCCGCACGATGAGGGTGGCGGGCAGGTAGCGCATCGAGTCGACCCACCCGCTGCCGTGTGGGCCGGCCACGTTCGGCTGTGGTTCGAGCACGGCGTCGACCCGGAAGTTCGCACGGCCGAGGCCCGTGAACAGGGAGCTGATCGTGCGGGTGGACGCGCCACCCGCGCCCCCGTCGTCCCAGTACGACCGGTTGACCCGACGCTCCGGATCATCGGCGTCGATCATCCCGAACGCGGGGTGGGGGAGCGAGAGCACGAAGTGGTGCTCGGGTCGCAGCACGCGGTCGACCTGGCGGAAGACGCGGTCGAGGTCCGCCACCGCGGTGAGGCCGTAGGCGGACACGACGCCGTCGATGGTGTCGGCACGGATGAACGCGAGCTCGGCGAGCGGCGCATGGTGGAGCTCCACCTTGACGCCCGCCTGCTCGGCGGCAGCGCGGGCGACCGCGACCTGGTCGGAGGACTCGTCGACCGCGATCACCTTCGCGCCGTGGCGCGCGAGTGCGATCGAGTTGTGCCCCGCGCCGCACCCGAGGTCGAGGATCCGCTTGCCCTCGACGTGGCCGAGGAGCTTCAGCGTGTCCTCTCGCGGGATGTCGTGGCCGTACGACACGACGTCGGTCGGAAGGGACTGCCCGGCGGGAGCCGCGAGGGTGAAGCGCTCGTGCATGCGGGTCAGTCTGGCACCAAGCAACGTCTGTGAACCCCTATGACCGCAATGCGGACGTGCGGGTTCACAGACGTTGGTTACTTGAGGTCTGCGGCGCCCTGCGCGTAGGCCTCGACGAGGCGGTGGGCCTCCTCGTCGCGGTACTGCTTGCCGGGGCTCTTCATGAAGTACGCGCTCGGGCCCTCGAGCGGACCGCTCATGCCGCGGTCGAGGCCGATCTTGGCGCAGCGCACCGCGTCGATGATGACGCCCGCGGAGTTGGGCGAGTCGTGCACCTCGAGCTTGAGCTCCACGGTGAGCGGCACGTCACCGAAGTTGCGGCCCTCGAGACGGATCAGCGCCCACTTGCGATCCTCGAGCCACGGGACGTGGTCCGACGGGCCGATGTGGACGTCGCGGTCGGAGATGCCCTGGTCGATCTGGCTCGTGACCGACTGCGTCTTGGAGATCTTCTTCGACTTCAGGCGCTTGCGCTCCAGCATGTTCATGAAGTCCATGTTCCCGCCGAAGTTCAGCTGGTACGTGTGGTCGATCGTGGTGCCCCGGTCCTCGAAGAGCCGGGCGAGCGTGCGATGCACGATCGTGGCGCCGACCTGGCTCTTGATGTCGTCACCGACGATCGGCACGCCCGCAGCGCGGAACTTCTCGGCCCACACCGGGTCGGACGCGATGAACACCGGGATCGCGTTGACGAACGCGACGCCCGCATCGAGGCACGCCTGCGCGTAGTACCGCTGCGCCTCCTCGGAACCGACGGGGAGGTACGACACGAGCACGTCGGCCTTCGTGTCGCGCAGCACCTGGGCCACGTCGACCGGCTCGGCGGGGCTCTCCTCGGCGACCTCGCGGTAGAACTCGCCGAAGCCGTCGAGCGTCGGGCCACGCATCACCTCGACGCCGAGGTGGGGCACCTCGGCGAAGCGGATCGTGTTGTTGATGTCGGCCTGCAGCGCCTTGGAGGCGTCGAGGCCGACCTTGGTGGCGTCGACGTCGAACGCGGCGACGAGGCGGATGTCGCGGATGTGGTAGCCCCCGAGCTCCACGTGCATCAGGCCCGGGACGCGATCGAGGGGGTCGGCGTCGTGGTAGTAGGTGAGGCCCTGCACGAGCGAGCTCGCGCAGTTGCCCATGCCGGCGATGGCGAGTCGGATGTCGGTCATTGCGGTACCTCCTGGATGGATGTCTCGCGCTCGCCGGCGATCAGCCGGTCGAGCCACGCAAGGTCGTGGACGAGGTTCTGTGCGTCGCGCTCGCGCAGCGCGCCGAGATACGTGTCGTGGCTCGAGCCCGCACGGCGGCGCAGGTCGTCGCGCCGGCCGAGGAGCTCGGTGCGGCGCCGCTCGAACAGCTCCAGCCGCTCGGGCTGGCTGAGGTGGCGCGCGAAGGCCACGCGGAGGGTGAACTCCCGGTCGTCGCTGACGTCGGGGTCGGCGAGCAGCTCGACAAGGCGTTCGCGGCCCGCCTCGGTGATGCCGTACACCTTCTTGCCGCGCCCGGTCGTCTTGCGGAGCGCTGACTCGCGCACCCGTGCACGCAGGGCGGCGAGCTCGCCGGTCAGCGAGCCCGACATCGGCGCCCCAGGGACGGCGGTGCGCTCCTCGACGGCCTTGACCGCGCCCTGTGCCTCGAGGCGGGCGAGTGCGGGGTACAGCGACCCGAAGCTGATCGAGGCGCGGCTCGTGAGCAGCTCGCCGAGCCGCTTCTTCAGCTCGTAGCCGTGGAGCTCCTGCTCGGTGAGCAGGCCGAGGATGGCGAGGTCGATCATGGCGGAGTGCATCAACTCGATGTATCGAATCGATGTAACGACAGAGTGTACGACGGGAGCCGTCGCGTCAAGCGGATCCCCGGTGACCTTGGTCACCGTGCGCGCAGCCCTCGTGCGACGGGCACCGCCGGAGCGAGGTCCGATCGCAGGGCGACCGGTAGCCTCTGGCCCGTGACGTTCCGGCCAGAGGCGATCCGCGGGCACGGCCAGCAGGCCGCTGGCGGCGTGATCGACTACCGGCTTGCCCGCATGGGCGTGGTGTCGGAGTTCCGCAAGGGCCGCCTCGCCAAGCACGAGGTGTGCGACGCCCATCCCGAGCTCAAGCGCGCCGCGTCCTTCGCGAGCGAGCCGACCTCGATGGAGTGCCCGATCTGTGAGGAGGACAACATCGTCCTCGTCACGTACGCGTTCGGCGACCGGCTGCCCGCGTCGGGCCGCTGCATCACGGCGAAGGGGGAGCTCACGAAGCTCGCAAAGGGTCGCCAGCGGCTCGCGTGCTACGTGGTGGAGGTCTGCCCGTCGTGCTCGTGGAACCACCTCGCCCAGACCTTCCTGCTCGGGCAGGGGTGAGCGCGCCCGACCTCACGGTGGTCCGGCGTGCGGCCGTCGTCGCAGCGCTCGTGCTCGCCACCCTGTCGCGGGGGGACGCCCTCGTGCTGGCAGCGCTCCTCGCGTTCGCCGCGTGGCGCGTGCCGTCGGCCGCCGCGCTCGCGGGCGCGCTCGTCGCGTCGTCGTGGCGCTGGGGGTCCACCTCGCTCGAGGCCCTCGCAGGCGGCCAGGCGGTGCTCGGGCCGGCTGGTCTCGTCGGACCACCCGCAGCGGCCGCGGCATCGTGGCTCGCCGCGGCCACGGTGGTCCTCGCCGCGCCGCGCGTGCCCGCTTCGTCCCCCAGGGTCGGGGGCATGGGTGGCCCTGCGGGGGCCTCGGGTGCCCCGAACCTCGTTGTCGCGGCAGCGTGCGGGGCCACCGCCGCGGCCGTGGTCGCGGGCCCCGCGCCGGGTGGCGGCCTGTGGGTGCGGGCGCTCGCGACCGTCGTCGCGACGCTCGTCGCGCTGCTCGCTGCGACCGTGGGCGCGCGCAGCACGCGCTGGCGCAGCGCGCTCGACGGGGCCGCGCTCGGGACAGCGGTTGCCGCGCTGGCGCTCGTGACCCGCGACGCGCCGGGCTGGACCTCCACCGTCGATCGAACGGCTGTCGGCAGCGCAGTGGTGGTCGGCGTCGCCGTGGGAGGTCTCGTCCTCGTCGGCGGTCGAACCCTGGCCGCGATGCGAGATCGGCGAGCGTGACGCCTAGCCTCGTCAGGTCCGACGTGCACCGCCGACCGCCGTCGCCTGCCCCCCTCCTGCATGACTGAGCGCCGCCGCCCCGCCCCCAAGCGTGCCGCCGCCGCATCCAAGCGGCCCGCCTCGCGCAAGCCCGCGCGCAAGCGAAGCCTCCTGTGGCGCCATCGGCGCGGCCTGTTCCTCGCCGGTCTCGTCCTGATCGCGGGCAGCGGTGGCCTCGCCGCGATCGCGCTGCGCCTCGCGCTCCCGCCGGTGGACGCACTCCTCCAGACCTCGTTCGTGTGCGCGGCCGACGTGACCGAGGCCTGCGGACCCGACAACGCGATCGCGACCTTCAGCGCGGAAGAGGACCGCATCAACGTGCCGCTCGCCGACCTTCCTGACGTGCTCGTGCAGGCGGTGCTGGCCGCGGAGGACCGCGACTTCTACGCGCACGGTGGCGTCGACCCGGCCGGCATCGCTCGGGCCCTCTACCGGGACATCCGCGGGTCGGGCGCGGTCCAGGGCGGCTCGACGATCACCCAGCAGTACGTCAAGAACGCATATCTCACCTCGGAGCGCAGCATCTCGCGCAAGGTCAAGGAGGCGGTGCTCGCCGTCAAGCTCGAGCAGCGGCTCGACAAGGATCAGATCCTCGAGCGCTACCTCAACACGATCTACTTCGGCCGGGGCGCGTACGGCGTCGGCGCGGCGTCGAGGGCGTACTTCGGCAAGGACGTGCGCTCGATCGGGATCCAGGAGGCGTCGTACCTCGCCGGCCTCATCCGCTCGCCCGGACCGGCCGATGCGCAGGACGACCCGAAGGAGGCCACACGGCGCAGGGCCACGGTCCTCGAGGCCATGCGGTCCGAGAAGCTCATCACCAAGGAGGAGGCCGCCCGGGTCGGCGCGCTCGGCTGGGACTACGTGATCCCCCGCCGCGATCGCCGTGAGCTGCAGCTGCGCGAGGACTGGCGAGGGATCGGCGCCGAGTACTTCATCGAGGCCGTGCGGATCGACATCGCCACCCGGTACGGCGAGGACAAGCTCTACGGCGGGGGCCTGCGGATCTACACGTCGCTCGACCACCGCATGCAGCAAGCCGCGTGGCGCGCCGTCACCTCCACGCTCACCGAGCCCGACGACCCCGCCGCAGCGCTCGTCGCGCTCGACGAGTTCGGTCAGGTCAAGGCGATGATCGGCGGGCGCGACATCACCACCCAGCACGTGAACCTCGCGCTCGGCAAGCAGGGCGGCGGGTCAGGTCGCCAGGCAGGGTCCGCGTTCAAGCCGTTCGTGCTCGCCGAAGCCATGCAGCAGGGCATCTCGCTGTCGTCGAGGTTCCAGGCGCCGGGCACGCTCGTCCTCCCTCGAGCCAACGCCGGCAAGGACTGGAAGGTCAGCAACTACGGCGGCACCGAGCAGGGCGTGCTCGACCTCGTCAGCGCGACGCGCGTGTCGTCGAACACCGCCTACGCGCAGCTGATGCTCGAGGTCGGGCCCGACGCCGTGGTGGAGCTCGCGGACCGCATGGGGATCACCGCGGACCTACCGAACGTGAACTCCCTCGTGCTCGGCACGGGCGAGGTCTCGGTGCTCGACATGGCGTCGGGCTTCAGCACGTTCGCCAACCGCGGCGTGCACAACAAGCCGACGCTCATCCAGAAGATCGACGAGGCCCACGAGGACGGCAGCGGCGTGAGCAACGTCGAGCAGGTGCTGCCCTCGGGGGACGTGGTGCTGACCCAGCAGGAGGCCGACCTCGTCACCTACTGCCTGCGCCAGGTCGTGGCCGCGGGGACGGGCAAGGCCGCCAACATCGGCGAGACCGTGGCCGGAAAGACGGGCACGACGCAGGACAACCGCGACGCCTGGTTCGTCGGCTTCACGCCCAAGCTCACGGCCGCTGTGTGGATGGGCTACGTGGGCGCGCCCGGCGCCGAGGTGCGCTTCATGAGCTCCGTGCACGGCCGCGCCGTCACCGGCGGGTCTTTCCCGGCGGAGATCTGGGCGAAGTTCATGCGCGAGGCCACGAAGGGGCTCGACCCCGGGAAGCTGACCACGCCGACGTCGTTCCCCGGTCGGCCGCTCAACCCGGAGCTCCAGCTGCCGACGTCGTCGACCTCGTCCACGTCGTCCACCACCGGTTCGACGACCACGACCAAGCCCAAGACGACGACGACCAAACCCACCTCCACCACGGCGCCCACGACCACCGAGTCGACGACGCCGAGCACCACACCGTCGACTGGTCCGCCGAACTGATCCGCGCGCCCGGTCAGTCCACCTCGGCGTGCGGGTAGTGGGTGCGGCACGGGTAGCACCAGCGCTCGACCTCGGCGACCAGGTCGACCTTCTCCTCGGTGTCCCAGGCCTCGGGCGTGACGTAGGCACGGTGGACGCGCCGCACGTCCACCTCACTCGACCCGCAGCTGTCGCAGGTGCCGACCTCGTCCACGTCGCACAACGTAGGTGACGCTCGCTGGGTTGGAGCGCGCCCCGCGCACCGCCTACGCTGGCGGTGCCGCCGGCAGCCACCCAGGCGCTGGACGGTTGAGGAGGTACGAGATGCGCTCGCAGCTCACCGCGCCCGCCATCCGCGCGCGAAAGGTACGTGACGGCAGCAACCCGCTCGTGATGGTCACCGCGTACGACGCGCCCTCGGCCCGCACGGCGGACGAGGCCGGGGTCGACATGATCCTCGTGGGCGACTCGGTGGCGATGGTCGTGCTCGGCTACGACGACACGCTGCAGGTCACCGTGGAGGACCTCGCCCACCACACGGGTGCGGTGGCACGTGGCCTCGCCACGTCGGCTCCGCACCGCGTCGAGCGAAAGCCGCTCGTGGTGGGCGACCTCCCGTGGATGAGCTACCACACGACCCCGGTCGACACGGTGCGCAACGCTGCGCAGCTCGTGCGCGCCGGCGCGCAGGCGGTGAAGCTCGAGGGCGGGCGCAAGCGGCTGCCGATGGTGGAGGCGATCATCGACGCCGAGATCCCGGTGATGGGTCATCTCGGTCTCACGCCGCAGTCGGTCCACGCGATGGGCGGGTTCAAGGTCCAAGGTCGCGAGCACCGCGCAGCGCTCGAGCTCGTGGCCGACGCGAAGTCGCTGGCAGCGGCAGGTTGCTTCGCGATCGTTCTGGAGGGGATCCCCGACGAGGTGGCTCGGATGATCACCGACGCGGTCGACGTGCCCACGATCGGCATCGGGGCGGGCCCCGGCTGCGATGGCCAGGTGCTCGTGTTCCACGACGTCCTCGGCATCGAGGACCGGATCCTCCCCAAGTTCGTGCGTCGCTATGCCGACCTCAAGGAGCTCGGCGTGCGCGCGCTCGCGGCCTATGCCGACGACGTTCGCTCCGGTGCGTTCCCAGGTCAGGCGGAGAGCTACCACCTCGCCGGTGACGTCGCGGAGACGCTCGGGATCTACGGCATGGCGCCGGTCGGGGCGTAGCAACCAACGTCTGTGAACGATGGCGTCCGCAATGCGGACGTGGCGGTTCACAGACGTTGGTTGTTGTCAACCGTCGCCCGGCGAGACCCTTGTCGGGCGCGTGGCACGATGGCCGCGTGACGTTCTCCGAGCGGCAGGTCCGCGCCCTGCTCTGGGTCGCGCTCGCGCTCGTGGCGCTCGGGCTCTGGGCGTTCGTCGTGCGCGGCGCCGATCAACCCGCCGACCCCTACCTCGTCCCGGCGTCCGCCGCGCTCCCTGACGGCGTCGCACCGCCCGGGAACCCGGCCCGCGTCCCGCTCGAGGGGTTCGACGAGATCGCCGTCACCGTCGCTCCCGCCAAGGGCGGGGACCTCCTCGCGTGGTGCCTCCTCGCAGCGCTCGAAGCCCGCCAGCGCGAGCGCGGGCTCATGGAGGTCACCGACCTGCGCGGCTACAGCGGGATGGCGTTCCTCTACGACGAGGACGTCACGGGCGCCTTCTACATGCGCAACACCCCCATGCCGCTGTCGATCGCCTGGATCAGCGCCCGTGGCGCCGTGGTGTCGACCGCCGACATGGTGCCCTGCGAGGATCGGGACGGATGCCCCACCTACCCGCCCGCCGGCCCCTACCGGACGGCCATCGAAGCTCCCAAGGGAGCGCTCCCGCTGCTCGGGATCACCCCCGGCGCGACCGTCACCGTCGGCGGGGCGTGCGCGGCACGCACCTGACCCGCTCCGATCGGGCTGTCACACGCCCTGCGTAGGTTGGATGTGTGCCTCGACACCGCCCGCCGCTACGATCCTCCGGCCAAGTGAACGCCCCTTGCTCCCAGATCGGGGGCCCCGGCCACGCCGGGTCCAGGAGGAGGATGATGCCCCGTGCGGGCCTATGAGCTGATGGTCATCTTCGAGTCGGGTCTCGACGACCTCGCCGTCGATGAGCAGGTGAAGGCGGTGGCCGCGCAGGTCGCCACCCGAGGCGCCACGGTCGCAAAAGCCGATCGCTGGGGCCGTCGACGCTTCGCGTACGAGATCGACCACCGCACCGAGGGGTACTACGTCGTCTGGGAGATCACCGCCGACGGCGCCGACCTCGAGGGCCTCGAGCGGTACCTGCGCCTCGCGGACGAGGTCGTCCGCCACAAGCTTGTGCGCCTCCCCGACCACGAAGCCGCCCGCCGCGGCCTCGTGGGCGAGCAGGCAGAGCCGGCCACGGCCGGATAGGAGAGAAGATCACCATGGCTGACAACACCGTCACCGTCATCGGCAACGTCACGCGCGATCCCGAGCTGCGCTTCACGCCCTCGGGTCAGGCGATCGCCACCTTCGGGCTGGCCGTGAACCGCCGCTGGCAGAACCGCACCACCCAGGAGTGGGAGGAGCAGGTCTCCTTCTTCGACGTCACGTGCTGGGCCCAGCTCGGCCAGAACGTGAGCGACACGCTCGTCAAGGGGAGTCGGGCCATCGTGACCGGCCGCCTCGAGCAGCGCTCGTGGGAGACCGATCAGGGCGACAAGCGCTCGAAGGTCGAGATCATCGCCGACGAGGTCGGCCCCAGCCTGCGCTGGGCCACCGCCGAGATCACCCGCAACGAGCGCCGCGATGGCGACGCTCCCGCCGGGGGAGGGGGCGGTGGAACCCGCCCGGTGGCGAACGAGGCACCTGCCGGCTACGACCCCGCTGAGGAGCCCTTCTGATGGCGAAGCCCGTTCGTACGAAGAACAAGGATGGCGCTCGCCGCGCCAAGAAGAAGGTCAGCCTGCTCATCACCGAGCGGGTCGACTACGTCGACTGGAAGGACGTGAACCTGCTCCGGCGGTTCATGTCCGACCGGGCCAAGATCCGGGCGCGCCGCGTCACCGGCAACAACGTGCAGCAGCAGGCCGAGATCGCCCGGGCGATCAAGAACGCCCGAGAGATGGCGTTGCTCCCCTATGCGAGCCGTGTCACCCAGACCCGCGGACCCAAGCGCGGCGATGGTGAGCGCGGCGGACGCCGCGAGCGCGATCGCGATCTTCCCGCCCCCGACACCGAGCCCATGGACCGCTCCGTCGAGTCTCACCTCGACCTCGATGCTGCGAGCCTCGGCGCGGACGACACCGAGTCGGGTGAGCTCGTTGCGGAGCTCGTCGGTGGCGAGGAGGACGAGTCGTGAAGGTCGTCCTGCGCGCCGACGTCGCCCAGGTCGGCAAGAAGGGCGACATCCTCGAGGTGGCCGACGGGTACGCCCGCAACTTCCTGGTGCCGAAGGGCCTCGCGTTCGCGGCCACTGCTGGCGTCGAGGCGCAGGCCACCGCGATGCGGCGCGGCCGCGACCTGCGCGACGCGTCGGATCGCTCTGCTGCCGAGGAGGTCGCGAAGGCGCTCGTTCCCCGCACGGTCACCATCTCGGCTCGCGCGGGTGCCGAGGGAAAGCTGTTCGGATCCGTCAGCACCGCCGAGATCGCCGAGGCGGTCTCCGCGCAGACGGGCATCGCGATCGACCGCCGCAAGCTGCACCTCGACGAGCCGATCAAGGCAGTGGGCACGCATCTCGTGCCCGCCAAGCTCCACGCCGAGGTCGAGTTCCCCATCACCGTCGAGATCGTCGCCTCCTGAGGCGGCGACCTCGCCGACAGTCTCTGCGCGCCGCCCCGAGGCGATGCTGCCGCGCCCGGTGTCGTCCACAGCGCGCGCCCACGATCCCCAGGGTTGTCCACCGACGATCCCCAGGGTTGTACCCCTAGCCCCACACAGGCCGACAGGCGCAAGGTGAAGCTCCCCATGGCCCTACGAGCTGACGACCTCGGACCCCAGCGGCGCAGCGCCGCTGCTCGCGTCCCCCCGCACGACCTTCAAGCAGAGGAGTCGCTCCTCGGCGCGATGATGCTGTCGCCGAACGCGATCGCCGACGCTGCAGGGGTGGTCACCGCCGCCGACTTCTACAAGCCGGCCCACGGTCACGTGTACGACGCGGTCCACACGCTCTATGCGTCGGGCCGCCCGGTCGACTCCGTGACCGTGGCCGACGAGCTCCGGCGTGCCGACCTCCTCGAGGCGATCGGCGGTCCGGCGGTGCTCGCGCAGATCATGGCGTCGACGCCGGCCACCTCCAACGCTGGGCGCTACGCCCACATCGTGGAGGAGTACGCGCTGCTGCGGCGGCTCATCACCGTGGCTGGGGAGATCGCCGAGCTCGGCTACTCCGTGCCCGAAGACGTGGCGAAGACGCTCGACCGCGCCGAGGCCCTCGTCTACGAGGTCAACGAGCGTCGCGTGACCGACAGCACCAGGAAGCTCTCCGACATGCTCTCGGAGAACCTCGATCGCCTCGAGGCGCTCGTGGAACGCGGTGAGACCATCACCGGGGTCCCCACCGGGTACCTCGACCTCGACGACCTCCTCTCCGGGCTGCAACCGAGCTCGCTCGTGGTGGTGGGCGCCCGCCCGGCGATGGGCAAGTCGTCCTTCGCGCTCGGGATGGTGGCGCACGCAGCGCTCGTCGCGCGCCGTCCCGCACTGTTCTTCTCGTTGGAGATGAGCAACCTCGAGCTCTCACAGCGCCTCTTGTGCTCCGAGGCGAAGGTCGACTCCACCCGGATGCGCAACGGCCACCTGCAGCCTGACGACTGGAAGAAGATCTCCGGGGCGATGGGCCGGCTCGGCGATGCGCCGATCTGGATCGACGACAACCCGAACCTCACGATCATGGAGATCCGGGCCAAGGCCCGTCGCCTGAAGAGCCAGGTCGGTGACCTCGGTGTGATCGTGATCGACTACCTCCAGCTCATGACGGGGCGTTCGAACGCCGAGAACCGCCAGGTGGAGGTGTCCGAGCTCAGCCGCGGGCTGAAGTTCCTCGCCCGCGAGCTCGAGACGCCGGTGGTGGCGCTGTCACAGCTGTCCCGGGGCCTCGAGATGCGATCCGACAAGCGCCCGATGCTCGCCGACCTGCGCGAATCGGGATGTGTCACGGCCGACACGCGCGTGCTGCGCGCAGACACCGGATGTGAGGTCACGATCGGAGAGCTGCTCGTATCTGGCGCCAGCAACATCCCGGTCTGGTCCCTTGATCGCGACTTGCAGATGGTGCCCGCCACGATGTCGTGCGTCTTCCCCACCGGCGTGAAGGAGGTGTTCCAGCTTCGGCTCGCCTCCGGCCGGACGGTGACGGCCAGCGCCAACCATCCCTTCCTGACGGTTGACGGCTGGCACCGCCTCGACGAGCTCGCCGTCGGTGGTCGGGTTGCCGTTCCGCGACGGGTGCCCGCGCCGCTCGATCCGCGCCGTTGGCCCACCGATGAGGTCGTGATGCTCGCCCACCTCCTCGGCGATGGCTGCGTGGCGACAGGTCAACCGGCGGGCCTGCGCTCGTACGAGAAGTTCGTTCCGGACCGCGTGTTCCAGCTCCCGGATGATCAGATCGCCCTGTTCCTCCGCCATCTCTGGGCCACCGACGGCTGTGTGCACGTTCGCCAACGGATCGCGAGGATCTACTACGCGACGACCAGCCGGTCCCTGGCCGACGGCATCCAACAGCTGCTCCTGCGGCTCGGCATCCAGAGTCGCGTGCGAGAGGTGGCTCAGGGCGACCACCGGCCCGCGTTCCATCTGACCATCACGGGCGCGCCAAACCAGCTTCGCTTCCTCGAACGGGTCGGGGTGCACGGTCGCCGAGGCACGCAAGCCGAGAAGGCGGCGGCGATGTTGCGAACGATCGTGCCCAACACGAGCAACGACACCGTCCCTCGTGAGGTGTGGAGCCGCGTGAAGGCAGCCATGCGTCGCTCCGGGGTGACCTCGCGTGAGCTGGCCGCCGGGCTCGGCGCCGCCTACTCCGGCTCGGCGCTCTACAAGCGCAGCCCCAGCCGCGAACGCTTGGGACGCGTGGCGACGCTGGTGGAAGACCGCGTGCTCGAGGCGCTGGCAACCTCAGACGTCTTCTGGGACGAGATCGTGAGCATCGAGCCGCTCGGCGAGCAGCCGGTGTACGACGCGACTGTGCTCGAGACCCACAACTTCGTGGCCAACGGCATCACGGTCGAGAACAGCATCGAGCAGGACGCCGACGTCGTGATGTTCATCTTCCGCGAGGAGCTCTACGACCCGAAGCCTGAGAACGCCGGGCACGCCGAGATCATCATCTCGAAGCACCGCTCCGGCCCGACGGGCGTGATCTCCTTGGCGTTCCTCCCGCAGTACACGCTCTTCGCCAACATGGCGCGCGGGTTCGACTGACGCACGCGAGACCGAGCGGATCAGGCAGCCCTGACCGATCGTGCGAGGCGCAGCGCGTCGTCCGGTCCGAGGCCCGCTCGCCCCACGAGCCAGCACGCGACCGGCGCAGCGGTGCGCTCCGACGCGTGCGCCGCGACGCCAGCGAGCTCGAGAAGCACCTCGACGGTCTGAGGATCTGGCGGCTCGATCCCGAGGGTGCGCGCGAACGCTTCGATCCATTCGGTCCCTGAGGTCGGCATGGGCGTGAACCTACCGTGGAGCCGTGGCCGACGATCCAGCGCGCCTCCGGGTCTCGGCCACGTGCTCGATCCCGCTCGCGGAGCTCACGTGGCGCTTCAGCCGGTCCGGCGGACCCGGGGGACAGCACGCGAACACGTCCGACACGCGCGTCGAGGTCCGCTTCGACGTCGTCAGATCGACTGCCTTGGGGCCTCGTCAACGGGCTCGGCTGCTCGACCGGCTCGGTTCGGAGGTGCGGGTGGTCGCATCCGACGAGCGGTCCCAGCTGCGAAACCGGGAGCTCGCGCTCGAGCGCCTCGCCGCACGGCTCCGCGAGGCGCTGCGTGTCTCGGCCCCGCGGCGAGCCACGCGCCCGACGACCGGCAGCGTCGAACGACGGCTGAACGAGAAGCGGCGGCAAAAGGAGCGAAAGGCCTCGCGGCGGCGTCCTGACCTCGATCGGTGATGACGCGGCCTCCGGGCGTGGCCACAGCGAGCGTTCGCGACTAGTTTGGCCGGCGGGGCCGGGTGGAACGGACGGTGGAGATGGCCGCTGAAGTCGGGAGGGCGGACGGCGCGGGCGTTCCGCAGCCGGATCGGGTGGCAGCGCTCCTCGTCGACGCGCAGCGTGTGCTCGCCGAGGTGGAACGCCTCCTCGTCGGTGCCCAGCAGGCGGGGGTGGAGCTCTCGGCCCGCCACCTCGCCGCGCAGCAGGAGGCGATCGTGGCCGCAGCGCACGAGGAGGCGGCAGCGGTCCTCGCCGCCGCGCAGAGCGACGCGGAGCGGATCCGCGACCGAGTCAGCGCCGACGGCACGTCCGAAGATCTGCGGCGCGCCGCGTCGGCGTCAGCGTCCGTCATCGACCTGCGCGACATGCCGCGTCGCGCGACCGCAACGGCCACGACCGTCGAGTCGGCCCCGCAGCACACGTCTGGAGCAGCGGTTGCGAGCACGCCGCCCGTCGCGGCGAGTCGTCCCGCCAGCGCCGACGTGCGCGCCACGCTCGCGGCAGCCGCCGACATGGCGCGGCGAGTGTCGAGTCGCATCGAGCGGCTGTCGCGAGACATCCACGACTCCTCCGCGCCGTGAGCACATGGCACTAGCAGCACTCCGACGTGAAGCAGCGATCGCCGGCCGCGTGCTCGTCGTCGCCCCCGAGGACCTGCACGGGGCCTCGCTCCAGGATCTCCTCGCGGCGGACGGCCACGACGTGCGGCGCGTCGCCACGGGCGCCGAAGCGCTGTCGCTGGCCGTTCGGTTCCTGCCGGAGGTCGTGGTGGTCCCGGTCACGCTTCCAGACATCGACGGGCTCGCGGTGTGCCGGGCGTTGCGGGCCGATCAGCGGACTGCAGACGCGCGCATCGTCGTGATCGGCGCGGCCGACGGCGCGCCCGACCTGGTCGAGGGCCTCGAGAGCGGCGCCGACGACTACCTCGACGCAGGCGTCGATCTCTTGGAGCTCGCGATCAGGATCCGAGCCTCGCTGCGGCGCGATCGAAGCCTGCGCGAGAGCTCGCCCCTGACCGGCATGCCGGGCAACGCTCGCGTCACCGCGATGGTGAGCCGGTGCATCGACGAGGCGGCTCCGTTCGGGCTCGTGCACGCCGATCTCCGGAACTTCAAGGCCTACAACGATCGCTACGGGTTCGCCCGGGGCGACGAGGCGCTGCTCCTGCTCGCTCAGGTGATCGCCGACGTCGGATCTGCCCTGTCCGGCACGCCGCGCCTGTTCGGCCACCTCGGCGGCGACGACTTCGCGCTCGTGTGCGCACCGCAGGTGGTGCCCGCTGTGTGCGACGAGATCGTCGAGCGCTTCGATGCCTCGGTGCGCCAGCTCTACGACGACGCGGACTGGGAGCGCGGGTTCATCGAGGTCGTCAACCGTCGGGGTGAGCTGTGCACCTACGGGCCCTTGACCGTCTCGCTCGGTGTCGCCACCTCGGTCCACCGGACCTTCGAGAGCGCGGCCGAGGCGGCGGCGGTGGCGACGGAGATGAAGCAGCTCGCCAAGCTCGTCCCGGCCTCGGCCTGGCGGATCGACAAGCGCACGTCGTAGCGGCGAGCGGAAGCGCGGGCTAGTGCGGCGTCAGGTGACGCAGCACTAGGTCGAGTCCGCGTCGGGCGGTCCACTCGGCAGGCGCGCCCACACCGACCCCGCCAGCTCGTCGGTGCCGGCGATGCCGCCGTTGATCTCCGCGAGGCGGCGCGCGACGTCGAGGCCGACGCCTTCGTCGTCGTCGAAGCTCGAGTCGTGCGCTCGCAGCAACGACCACCCCTGAACGCGCTCACGCGGCGCCGCGTCGGCGCCCGCGAGCGAGATGCGCACCGTCGAGCCGCCACTCGCCGCTCGGACGACGATGCCCGAGGAGGTGCGCTGTGCCGCGTGCGCGAGCATGACCGTGAGCATCCGGGCCAGGTGGTCCGGGTCGACCCACACCGAAAGATCGGGCTCGAGGTCGAGTGTGACGTCGAGCGCCGTGTCGGCGAGGCCGGCGATCGTCACCGCTCGGCCCAGCGACACGAGCTGCGGGTTCGACGGGGCAGTCTCAGCGTCGATCGACGCGATGCTCAACAGGTCAGACGTGAGCTGTTCCACCGTGGCCGCATAGGAGCGGATCGTGGCGAGCATGTTGAGCTTGTGATCTTCCGCGAGGGCGTCCCACGCGGAGGTGAGGAGCTCGAGCAGATCCACGAGGGCGGTGAGCGGCGTGCGCGCGTCGGCGACGGTTCGCTGCGTCAGGGGCGCGTGGGAGGCGGCCGGTGACGGGGCCTCCCGCGGAGCTGCGGCGTCCATCGCACGCACGCGGTGGACGGAGCGGATCACCGCCCACCCGAGCGCGTCGGCGCTGATGCGTGATGCGGGCACGCAGTCGTGCAGACCGCGGTCGATCACGCGGGTCGCGACGCTGGGGTCATCCGAGCTCGTGAGCGCGATGATCGGCGGCGCCGCCGGCCGTTGGAGCAGGGGTGCGAGGCTCGCGTCGCCCTCGAGCACCTCGGTGCCGAGGACGACGACGTCCACGCCGCCGAACCCGATCGCATCGATGCCGGCCTCGATCGTCGCGGTGCGCAGCACGGTGAAACGGGCGGCGGTGGACGCGGTCAGGAGGGAACGGATCACACTCGCGGTGCCGGCCCGCGCCTCGATGAGGAGCACGCACACCTCGGGTCGGTCCGACCCCGCGCCCTCCCCCGCATCGTCGTCCAGCCCGCTGAGATGGGTCGTCACCCGGTGTCTCGTTCCTCTGGTCCCAACCCGACCACGGCAGCCCGGTGCGGATGACCCCGGGTCCTCGCCGCCATCGCCCGCGCCAACCTACCGCGACGGTCGGCCCGGCGGATACTCCTCGACACTCGAGCCGAGGACGCAGATCAGTGCTCGGACGGGTCCCCCGAACCGGCGCGTCGCCGGCGTGCGTACCACCCCGACAGGTACTCCTCCTCCTCGGCGGCGATGGCCTCGTCCACCCCGTCCGAAGCGGCCCGAGCCCGCGCCTCGGCCGCCGCGAGGTGCTGGGAGGCGGCGGCCTCCGCGGCTTGCGCCGCCTCGAGCTGCGCGCTCAACAGTGCGCGCTGCTCCTCGAGCGCTCGCTCGCGCGCGGCGAGCGACTCCTCGGTGGCGGTGTCGGCGACCTGGCCGAGGTTCGTGACCTGTGTCTGGAGCTCCTCGAGGAGATCGCCGAGCGCTGACATCTCCGCCTGCGCACCTTCGAGCAGCGCCGCCGCCTCGGATCGCCGTGCGCTTGCGCGCTCCTCGTCGACCTGCGTGACCTCGATCTCCGGCGACGGAGGTGCCGGTTGGTCGAGCTCGCGCTGGAGCACCTCCACCTCGGCGCGCAGCGCGTCGAGCGCGGCGCGGTCGGCCTCGAGGCGCGACCGGTCCTGCTGGATCACGGTCTGCTCGGCTGCCGCCTCAGCACGGAGGCGCTCCGCGTCATCGCGGGCGTTCTCGAAGAGGCGCACGGCCTCAGCGCGGATGGCGAGCACCTCGTCGAGCGCGTTGCGCTCGGCACGCGCGAGCAGGTGCCGCGCGGCGAGCAGCTCCTCGTCTGCGGGCTCGCGGTCCTTCATGAGCTGCCCGCGACCGGTGGCAGGACGAAGACCTGGCCCGGGAGGATGAGGTCAGGGTTCCCGCGTTGCACGAGCTGGTCGACGTTCGCGGCGATCAGCGTCTTCCAGTAGGTCGCGGTCTGCGCGTTCGTCGGCGGTGCATGGGACACGCGCGCAACCTCCTGCTTCGCGATCTCCCAGAAGCTCTCTCCCACCGACACAGTGTGGTGCAGCGCAGCGCCGCCGTCAGGCTTCTCCCCGCCCGGCCCTCCGCCCGGCGGGGTGACGACGGGTCCACCGGGCACCGTGGTGGTCGTCGACGGCGGAGTGGTGGTCGTCGTGACCGCGGCGGTGGTGGACGTGGAGGTCTGCGGGGTGGTCGTGGTGACCGCGGCGGTGGTCGACGTGCTGGCGAGCGCGGTGGTGCTGGTCGCGATGGGCCGCTGCGCGTCGCTGGTGTCGTCGGTCCGGCTGCTCGTCCACGCGAGCACACCCGCAAGCAGCGTGAGGGCGGTCAGCACGATGAGCACCTGGGCGCGTCGGTACCCGGAGGAGACGTCAGCCGAGCCGGTGCGAGCAGCCTCCTCGAGCGCGCGCTGGCGCTCGCGGCCCCGATCGGCGACCACCTGGGCCCGGCGCACGAGCGGCTCGAAGGCGGCGGTGGGGTCACCTGGACGCGTCTGATCACCATCGCTCGGGTCAGGGGCGTCACGGGCCATCGTGTTCGGGAAACCCTCCTGGCCTCCGGCTCCTCGTGCGACCTTCGTGACAGCCGGCCGCACGACGGTCGGGCTCCGAAACCTACGGAGAACGGGGCCGAAGGTCGAGCATCGAACAGATGTTCGAAACTTTGAGCCAGTTCTGGCTCCTTATGTGGCTGTCTGGCCACATTCCGTGTCTGGATGCTCAGCGCGGCAGGTCAACCGCCTTGCGTGCTCAGATCGCGCGTCCCGGCACGCTCGATCGCGGCGCTGACCGCGGTCACCGCGAGCGCGTCGAGGGCTGCGCGGGAGACGTCGACGCCGAGGACCGCGACGAGCTGACCGACGTCGCCGTGCTGCAGCACCACCACGTCGATCGTGAGCTTGCCGGAACCGACGTTCACGCCATGACGACCGGTGCTCGCGTCCGTGCGAGCGATGAGCGTCGCGAGTGCAGGGCTGAGCGCGTCGTAGTCGAACGCAAGCCCGGACACGTCGGGTACCCCGCTGCATCGCGTGAGCACGGCGTCGGCCTGGGCCACGAAGCGCGCGGCGTCGTCGTCGACGAAGCGGAACGCGAGCTGGATCACGGACAGGCCCCCTTCGTCCCGCGTGAAGCCGCGGACCTCGCGCGCTCGCGCGTGCAGTCCGGCGGCGGCGTCTTCCGCGGCGCAGAACGCGGTGATCGTGTCGTCGACCGACGACGATGAGCGAAACCCCGCGGGGAGGTCGTCCGCGCTGAGCGCGACCGCTTGGAGCTCCGCGTCGACGAGGGTCGTGGCGGTCGTGGTGGTCGTGGTGGTCGCGTCGGGTCGCGCGGACGAGCCGCTGCCGCACGCGGCGGCCGCCGTGAGCGCGAGCGCGAAGGCGAGGGCGGGCAACGTGGTGCGGGGGGTCCGACGCATCAGTGGAGGGAGCATCGCGTACGGTCAGCGTCCATGCGAGCGCGTCGCGGACTGGTGATCGGATGGACGCTCACGGGTGCATATGCCCTGCTCATGGGCATCGTCGTGCTGCAGGACGTCGATCGCGCCCCGTTCGATCGACATGCGGCGGCATCGAGCCCCGCCGAGCGGTTCGTCGAGGCATGGGAGCGCAGTCGCCGAGCGTCGTTCGTCGCGACCGGCACCTACGAGCGGCACAGCGAGGTGACTGGCGCGACGCTCACCTCCGAGGACGTGCTCGCGCAGCGCCCGCCGCGGCGACTCCACCGGCAGCTCGGTGGCGTCGAGGGGCGCGACGACGATCGGTTGATCGTGTGCCCTGCACCACCTTCCGGCGAGGAGGCCAACGCGCAGCCGTGCCGACTCGGCGATCCAGGCGGCCTCACCTACGCGGCGTCTGTCGAGCGCGAGGTGCGCGGCCTCCGCTCGCTCACGACAGGCACCGACCCGCTGTATCGCGTGCGCGTGGACGAGGCGGGTTGCTTCGATCTGCGCCAGATGCGGATCGAGCCGCGCGCACCCTTCGGCGTCGAGGCTTCGTTCTGCTTCGACGCTGCGACCGGCGCCGTCGCGTCGAGCCGGGTTCGCTACGCCGGGGGCATCGTCGAGGTGCGTGTCATCACGTCGATCCGCGCCGACGTGGTCGACGCCGACCTCGAGCCGTGAGCTCGCTGCGAAACGGGGGGGACGGAGGCCACGGCATGTTCGCCTACCCGTTTCCCGAGCAGGTTGCGATGCGGTTGGAGGGAGTCGCAACCCCCGTCCCGGATCCCGTTTCTCGACCGGTGGGGGCGATGACCACCGGTCTCTTGACGCATCGGCTCCCCGGTTGACCACCTTGAGTGATTTCTCCGACCACTGTCCGTGGTTTCCGGGATGGGTAGCCTGACCCCATGTTCCTGGGCGAAGACCTGCTGGCCTACCTCGTGCTGGCGATCGGAGGGGCCATGGCCGTGGGGAGCATCGCGGCGCTCGTGCGGCCGCCGGAGGTCCGCGGCGAGGGCGATCTCGAACGAGCGCCGCTAGGCCGCAGCCTCGTGTTCGCGGCCGTCGGGCTGGTCGGGGCGCTGTGGGCGCTCGCCAGCCTCGTGCGCGGCTGACCGACCGGCGTCAGACCCGGGTGAGGCGCAGTCCGAGCGACACCAGCGTCTCGAACGGCGCGTTGTAGCCGCGCTCGAGGTGGTGGATGCCGTGCAGGGTCGACGCGCCCTCCGCGGCGGCAGCGGCGATGACCGAGGAGAAGCCGGCGCGGACGTCGGGGATCGTCACGTCGG
>JBQTHC010000043.1:0-26075 GCA_052390255.1 Microthrixaceae bacterium | reverse complement strand
CCACGGCGACGCTCGTCGGCACGGGCGAGCCCTTGTCGTAGATGCCGGTGATCTCGCTCACCGCCTCGAGCTCGCCCTCCACCGGGATCTCACGATGGAGCGTGATCCCCTGCTCACCGTGGACGAGCATGGCGGGGTTGAAGGTGCCAATGGCACCGAAGCCTCCGCCGAGCGGACCCAGCACGACCGCGATCGTCGGCAGCGCCCGCTGCGGTCGGTCGCTCGTGTTCTCGGTGGTGAACTCGAGCTCCGCAAGCGGGTCCGCAGCGCCCGCGCCGACCCCGAGCGCGTAGATCAGCGCATCCTTGCTGTTCCACTTGCGGCGAGCGGGCTCGGACTTCGAGCCGACGGCGTCCGGGTTGATGGGCATGGCTGCTCCTACTTCTCGTCGTAGCCGAACATGTTCGCGTTCGGTCGTGCCTTCGCGACGAGCTCCGACACGAGCGGACCGAGCTCTGCCGGGTCGTCGGTGGGGTTCTCCAGCGTCGGGCCACGATGCCAGCCCTCGCTCACGGAGAGCATCCGGCCGCTGACGTCGAACACCCGGCCCGTCACGTGCGCCGAAGCCGGGCT
Source organism: Microthrixaceae bacterium (assembly GCA_052390255.1). GTDB lineage: Bacteria > Actinomycetota > Acidimicrobiia > Acidimicrobiales > VFJN01 > VFJN01. Next base: position 25,502 of record JBQTHC010000043.1, on the reverse strand, counting down.
TGCGAGCCAGCACACGATCGGCGCGATGTGCGCCGGCGACATCGTGGCCTTGTCCTCCTCGGAGGCCTGCCCCATGCCCAACCCCTCGGTCATGCGCGTGAGGGCGGCCGGCGCGATCGCATTGACCGTCACCCCGTAGCGGCCGAGCTCCTTCGCGGCGATCACCGTGAAGCTTGCGATTCCCGCCTTCGCGGCGCCGTAGTTGGTCTGGCCCACGTTGCCGTAGATCCCCGACGGCGACGACGTGTTGATGATCCGTCCGTCGTTGGTCTCGCCCGCCTTGGCGCGCTCCCGCCAGTACCCCGCCGCATGACGAGACGGGGCGAAGGTGCCCTTGAGGTGGACCTTGATCACGGCGTCCCATTCCGCCTCGCTCATGTTCGTGAGCATGCGGTCGCGCAGGATCCCCGCGTTGTTGATGAGGACGTCCAGGCCACCGAAGGTGTCGATGGCGGACTGCACGAGGCGCTCGGCGCCCTCCCAGTCGCTGATGTCGTCCGTGTTGGCGATCGCCTCGCCGCCCATCGCGATGATCTCCTCGACCACCTGCTGCGCGGGTCCGGTGTCGTTGCCCTCGCCGTCCATCGAGCCGCCGAGGTCGTTGACCACGACCTTCGCGCCGTGGTGGGCGAGGAGCAGCGAGTGCTCGCGGCCGATCCCCCGTCCGGCCCCCGTCACGATCGCGACGCGCCCTTCGCAGAGCCTGGTCATCGGTAGGACTCCCCCTTGCATCGAACCTCTCGGACGGCCTCTCGTCTAGCGCACCCCGGCGAGAACGGGCGAATTCCGCGGGCAGCGCGTCGCGTGCGAGGCTGACGCCCCCATGGATGAGTCGATCTCCGAGTCGTCGGCGGACGCGCCCTCGGTCCTCGAACCCGGTGCAACGGAGCCGCGACGGCGCCGCTGGCTCATCCCTGTGCTGGTCGCGCCCGTCGTTCTCGTGGTCCTCGTGGTCGTCGCGTGGGCGGTCGACACCAGCCTGGGTGGCGTGCCTCGGAACGTCCGACTCGCGGGCACCGACATCGGCAGGCTGTCCGAGGACGAGCTCTCGGCGCGCGTCAGCAGCGCGGCGAAGGCGTTCGGGGACACGAAGATCGTCATCGCGTCGGGCGACACCACCTACGACACCACCGCCCAGGCGCTCGGCCTGATGGTCGACGAGGACCGCACCACCGCGCGCGCCCTCGACGTGGACCGGGAGGGATCGGTCCTCCTGCGACCCTTCCGATGGGCCCGCTCGTTCCTCACCCCGCGCGTTGCGCCCCTCGAGTTCCAGATCAGCGAGGAGAAGGTGTCGACCGCGATCGCCGATCTGGAGGGCGACGCCCGCACGCCGCCGACCGAGCCCGCCCTGGACGTCGTCGACGGAACCCTGCACGTGGTTGCCGGTCGCGACGGCCGCGGAATCGACGCGGCTCGTGTGGCGGCCGATCTCCCCGCCGCCGCGGCGAGGGCGGACCCCGGGGAGACGATCCACCTCCGAGCGACCCGGGGGTCGATCGCCCCGGCGATCAGCGCCGAGGAGGCACGCGCCGCCGCATCCGAGGCAGAGCTTCTCGCCAGCGAGCCACTCGAGGTCGCCACCACGGGCGGCTCACGCACGATCTCGCCGGAGGCGCTGCGCACCTGGATGCAGCTCACTCCCGCACCGGATGGCAGCGTCGGCGTCGGGCTCGATGCCGCGAAGGTCGCCGCCGGCCTCCGCTACGCGTTCAGCGGCATCGAAGGCGGACCAGTCGACGCGTCCTTCACCGTGGACGACGGTGTGCCCGTGATCCGACCCGACCGCCCCGGAAGGATCTGCTGCACGTCTGCTGCGACCGAGACGATCAACACCGCGCTGCACGCCGGCGAGCGGCGCGTCGAGCTCGAGCTCCTGGAGGACGGGCCCGCGTGGTTCACCGTGCTCGACGCGCGCGCGTGGGGGATCACGCAGGCCGTGGGCGGCAACCACGCGTGGCGCGACGGCGCGGCCACCACGGCCGGTCCCGGGTTCACGACCTACCACGCGGCCACCGGCGCACGCGTCACGAACATCCATCGCATCGCTGACCTCGTGCGAGGCGCGGTGGTGCCGCCAGGCGAGAGCTTCTCGATCAACGACTACGTCGGGAAGCGGACGCTCGAGAAGGGCTTCGTGTTCGCCGGTGCGATCAGCAACGGTGAGCACGTCGACGAGATCGGCGGCGGGATCTCGCAGTTCGCCACGACCACCTTCAACGCCGCCTACTTCGCGGGGCTCGACATCGACGAGTACCAGGCCCACTCCGAGTACTTCGACCGCTACCCGCGCGGGCGCGAGGCGACGATGGGATACCCGCACCCAGACCTGAAGTTCACGAACAACACGCCCTACGGGATCCTGATCTGGACCTCGTACACGAACACGAGCCTCACGGTCACCCTCTACTCCACGCCGTACGCCACCGCGGAGCAGACTGGGATCACCGAGGGGACCTCAGGGCGCTGCGCGGTCGTCACCACCACCCGCACCCGCACCTTCCCCGACGGCCGCACCGAGAACGACAAGTTCCGGGCCCGGTACCGGCCCGGGCCCGGCCAGGGGTGCTGAGCACGAGCAAGGGGGAGCACATGGGGCAAGCAGAGGCGCTGCACTACGAGCCGCGGATGAGTGACTCCGACGCGCTGATGTGGACGATCGAGAAGGACCCGCTGCTGCGATCCACGATCACGGCCGTGTCCGTCCTCGACGGCCCGGTCGACGTGTCTCGCTTCACCGACAAGGTGGATCGAGCCACCCGGTTGATCCCCCGCCTGCGCCAGCGAGTGGTGGGCAACCCGTACTCGATGGCTCCGCCGCGCTGGGAGGTCGATCCGAACTTCGATCTCGCGTATCACCTGCGGCAGATCCAGTGCGGCGGCGACCACTCCGACCGTCAGGTGCTCGACCTTGCGCAGTGGGTCGGCATGCAGGGCTTCGATCGCGCTCGCCCGCTCTGGGAGATGTACCTGGTCGAAGGCCTGTCCGAGGGCCGCTCGGCGCTGATCCAGAAGGTCCACCACGCGATCACCGACGGCGTCGGCTCGATCCAGATGGCGCTCACGCTCTTCGACCTCGAGCGAGACCCGGCCGACCCTGGCCCGATGCCGGACCAACCGCCGGTGCACGTGCTCGGAGCGCTGGAGCGCTTGCGGGCGGGTACCGCCTACGTCGGACTGCACCGGCTGCGGAGCGCGCAGCGCTCGATCGGCACCGTCGCCACCGGGGCGCGCCACCTCCTGGGGGACCCGGCCGGCGTGGCGCGCCGCGCCGTCGAGACCGCTGGGTCGATCGGCCGCCTGCTGGCGCCGGCCACCGCGCCGCTCAGCCCGCTCATGGGCGAGCGCTCGCTGAGCGTGCGCTTCACCACGCTCGAGCTCCCGCTCGATGACCTGCGCCGCGCGGCGAAGGCCGCCGACGGCAAGCTCAACGACGCCTTCGTCGCGGCAGTTGCCGGCGGCATGCGCCGATACCACGAGCACCTCGGGGAGCCCGTCGACGAGCTGCGCATGACGATGCCCATCAACGTGCGCACGGAGGCCACGGCCGATCTTGCCGGCAACCAGTTCGTGCCGGCGCGCTTCCGCGTGCCGATCGGTGTCGTCGACCCCATCGAGCGCATGGTCGCCATCCGACAGCTGGTCGCGTCGCAGCGGGGGGAGCCAGCGCTGGCCCTCACGCAACCCCTCGCGGGACTCCTCAACCGCCTTCCGACGAGCGTCTCGACCGGAGTCTTCGGCGGGATGCTGAAGGGCGTCGACTTCGTGACCTCGAACGTCCCCGGGGCACCGATCCCCCTGTACGCGGGAGGAGCGGAGATCGTGCGGCAGTTCCCCTTCGGTCCCTTGTCGGGGTCGGCCGCGAACATCACCCTCCTCAGCTGGCTCGACCAGGTGTGCATCGGCGTGAACGTCGACCGGGCCGCCGTCGCCGACCCCGACGCGTTCCGTGCGTGCCTCCGAGAGGGGTTCGACGAGGTCGTCGCCGCCGGCTGATGGCGCTCGCAGACGTCGTCGTCGTCGGCGGTGGGCCCGCCGGCTCAGCCGCGGCCATCACGTTGGCGCGCGCCGGGCGCGAGGTCGTGCTCGTCGACAAGGCCCGCTTCCCGCGCGACAAGATCTGCGGCGACGGCTTGACGGCCGGAGCCCTGCGCCTCCTCGAGGATCTCGGCCTCTCGCCTGATGCGGTGCCGTCGTGGCAGCCCGTGCACGACGTCGTCGTGACCTCGCCGTCGAGACGAGAGGTCACGTTCCCCCTCCCCCGCGACGGCGGGCTGTTCGCCGTGGTGGCACGCAGGGCCGAGCTCGATGCTGCGCTGCTCGACGTCGCCCGTGCAGCTGGCGTCAAGGTGCACGACGGGCATGCCGCGACGGCAGCCGCCGAGCACGGTGACCGAGTGGAGCTCGAGGTGACCGGCATGGAGCCGGTCACCGCTCGGTACGCGATCGGAGCGGACGGCATGTGGTCGCCGTTGCGCAAGAACCTCGGTCTCGCGACGCCGGGCTACCTCGGGGAGTGGCACGCGTTCCGGCAGTACTTCACCGACGTCGGCCCTCGGGCCGCACGAGAGCTGTTCGTGTGGTTCGAGCCCGATCTGCTCCCTGGCTACGCGTGGTCGTTCCCGCTGCCCGCCGGCGGCGCGAACGTCGGGTTCGGGATCCAGCGCGGCGGACGTGTGGGACGCGTGCAGGACATGAAGTCGCTGTGGCCCGCGTTGCTCGAACGCCCACACATCCGCGCCGTGCTCGGTCCCGACGCACGGCCGGAGTCGCCGCACCGTGCGTGGCCGATCCCGGCTCGCATCGACGATGTCGCGCTCACCGGGCGTCGCACACTCTTCGTGGGCGACGCAGCCGCGGCGACTGACACGATGACAGGTGAGGGGATCGGGCAGGCGCTGCTCACCGGGATCCTCGCCGCGCGGGCGATCTCCGAGGGCGGCCTCGACCCGCTGCGGGTCACGGCTTCGTACGAGCATGCGGTGCGCGAAGCCCTCGTTGCGGACCACCGGATGTCGCTCCTGCTCGTCCGCGCCCTCCGGCATCGCAAGGGCGCCCGCGCAGCGCTGCGTGTCGCCGGTGCCACGCCATGGACGCGGCGCAACTTCGCGCGCTGGCTCTTCGAGGACTATCCCCGCGCGATCCTCGCCACGCCGCGCCGGTGGCACCGCGGGATGCTCCACGGGCGCGGCGCCTACGCGCCTCCTACATCCAGCCCTTGAGCTGCTCGATGAGCTTCACGGGATCGGGACCGATCGGTGTGACGTTCAGGACGGTCACGCCGCTGTCCTTGTAGGCAGCGAGCCGGTCGCGCACGTAGCCCTCCGAGCCGCACAGCGTGGTGGCCTCGAGCAGCTCGTCGGGGACCATCTTGGCAGCCTCGTCCTTCTTGCCGTCGAGGTAGAGGTCCTGGATGGCCTCCGCCTCGGCCTCGAACCCGTAGCGCTTCACGAGATCGTTGTAGAAGTTCTGGCCCTTCGCGCCCATGCCGCCCACGTAGAGCGCCACCATCGGTCGCGCGAACTCGCGCACGGCCTCCGCACCGTCGCCGATCGACAGCAGCCCGCCCGCGACGACCTCGAGCGACCCGAGAGAGTCGGAGCGCTTCGCCGCGCCGGCTGCGAGGTCAGCACCCCACACCTCCTTCGCCTTCTCCGGCAGGTAGAAGAGGGGAAGCCACCCGTCGGCCATCTCGGCGGTCATCTCGACGTTCTTCGGCCCGAGGGACGCGACGTAGATCGGGATCTCGCTGCGCACGGGGTGGTTGATGAGCTTGAGCGGCTTGCCCAGCCCCGTGCCCTTCCCGGCCGGGACGGGGATCTGGTAGCTCGCGCCGACGTGCTCGACGCGCTCGCGTCGCCACACCTGCCGGCAGACGTCGATGATCTCGCGCGTGCGCCCCAACGGGCGGTCGTAGACGACGCCGTGGAAGCCCTCGATCACCTGCGGACCCGAGGCGCCCAACCCGAGCACGCAGCGACCGTCTGACAGCGCGTCGATCCCCGCCGCGGTCATGGCGATCAACGTGGGGGTGCGTGTGTAGATCGGGAGGATCCCGGCCGCGAGCTTGACGGTCGTGGTCTTCGCCGCGAGGTAGCCCATGCTGCTCACGGCGTCGAAGGTGTACGCCTCCGCCACCCAGACCATGTCGAGTCCGGCTCGCTCCATGTCGACCACCTGGTCGACGGCCTCCTTGAAGCCTCCGGCGTAGCTGAGCTGTGTGGACAGCTGCATGGTTCCCCCTCTGGTCGGTGGTCGGTCCGGCGTCAGCTTGCGGCGGCCAGCCGCTCGCGTGCCTTCTTCGATCGGTCGAGCAGGTGGGCCGGCACGCCGAACGCGTTGTCAGCGCCCGCCTCGGCCGCCTCGTCACCCGCATCGGCGGCATCGGTGACGGCTACCACCGCCTCCTCGACGCGCTCGTCGAGCGGCACGAAGTCGCGGGGTCGCACGAGGTGTCGTCCATCGAGCAAGCCGAGCTCGACGCCGTTCGCGAACAGCACACGGGCCCGACCCCAGGAGAGCCCGGACACGGCCAGCACCTTGCCGGGCGTGCCGGCGGGCACGCCAGGGAGGTCGACGTTGGCGCGGACCTTCTCGTGTCGCTTGAGCTCGATCGAGGCGATGCGGGCGGACATGGCGGACAGTCTGACCCGCTGCAACCGGCCGACCGCAACTGCGGTGGTCAGCGGCGGCTCTCCGACCAGGTCTGGCCCTGGGTGACGTCGACATCGTGCGGAAGCCCGAGCACCCGTTCGGCCACGATGTTCCGCTGCACCTCGCCGGTCCCGCCGCCGACGGTGAGCGCAGGCGCGAAGAGGAACCCGTGGTGCCAGATCGCGGGGTCGGCGCCGAGCGGGCCCACCGTGCTGAGCATCCCGCCCGTGCCCGCGAGATCCTTCGCGAGCCCCATGATCCGCTGGCCGTGCTCGTCGGCGAGGATCTTGCGGATCGAGGCCTCGGCCCCCGGTGGGGTGCCCTTGATGCGAGCGGTCACCGTGCGCAGCCGGATGAGTCGCAGGAGCTGGGACTCGATGTGGAGGCGGGCGAGCTCCTGGCGCAACAGCGGGTCGTCGGTCCCGCCGCCCTCGCGAACGATCTGGATCAGGTCCTCGGCGGTCGGCCCCGCGCCCCACAGTGCGCCACCCGACGACAGCGACACGCGCTCGTTTCCGAGCGTGACCTTGGCGAGCCCCCAGCCGCGGTTCACCTCACCCACGAGGTTCTCGGCGGGGAGCCGCACCTCGTCGAGGAACACCTCGTTGAACAGGTGCACACCGGTCATCTCGATGATCGGGCGGACCTCGACCCCGGGCGCATCCATCGGGCAGATGAAGTACGAGATGCCCTCATGCTTGGGCGCGTCGGGGTCCGTGCGCGCGATCAGGATCCCGAAGCGCGAGAACTGCGCGAGCGAGGTCCAGATCTTCTGGCCGGTGACCACCCACTCGTCGCCGTCGCGCACGGCGCGCGTCGACAGCGACGCGAGGTCCGAGCCCGAGCCAGGCTCGCTGAAGAGCTGGCACCAGATCTCCTCGCCCGCGAGCAGCGGAAGGAGGTAGCGGTCCTTCTGCGCCTTCGATCCGCCATGGATGATCGTCGGCCCGGCCCACCCGATGCCGATCGTGTTCGACGGCCGACTGATGCCCGCCGCCGCGAGCTCCTCGTCGATCAGGATCTGGTGGATCGGGTCGGCGTCGAGGCCCCAGGGGCGCGGCCAGTGCGGTGCGACATAGCCCGCCTCGGCGAGCTCGCGACCGGTCGGCGTCGGGTGCGCAGCGAGCCACTCGCGGACCGCGATGCGGCGCGAGTCGTCGTGCGGCGGCAGCTCGAAGTCCACCCCTGCAACGTACTGCGAGACTTGACCAGCCGGTCAAGAAGCGGGGGCGCGGACTAGGCTCACCCTTCGATCTTGTCGAACGAGGGGGAGCAGATGCCGGGGTGGAACTTCGCTGACGTCTGGGAGGTCGTCGCCCAGCAGGTGCCCGACGCGGATGCGCTCGTGCACGGCGAGCGACGGATCCGCTGGGCAGAGCTCGACCGCCGCGCCAACGGCGTAGCCCAGGCGCTGCTCGATGCCGGCGTTGCGGAGCAGGACAAGGTGGCGCAGTACCTCTACAACGGCCCTGAGTACCTCGAGTCGGTGTTCGCCACCTTCAAGGCCGGCCTGGCGCCGATCAACACCAACTATCGCTACCTCGACGACGAGCTGGTGTACCTCTGGGACAACGGCGACGTGGTGGCGGTCGTGTTCCACGGGAGCTTCTCCGAGCGCATCGAGGGGATCCGGGACCGGGTGCCCCGCGTGCGGCTGTGGCTGTGGGTCGACGACGGCGACGGCGCCTGCCCCGAGTGGGCCACCCCGTACGAGGCAGCCGCGGCCTCCGGCACCGCGACCGCCGTGCAGGGACCATGGGGTCGCGACGGTGACCATCTGCTGCTGCTCTACACCGGCGGGACCACCGGCATGCCAAAGGGCGTGATGTGGCGCCAGGACGACCTCTTCCGGACCTTGGTCGGCACCTTCGTGCCGGCGGTGCGCGACGGCGAGCCCGACGACGATCTGACGATCATCCGAGAGGCCGTGACCGCACCCGGTGTGGTGGGGCTGCCTGCGTGCCCGCTCATGCACGGGACCGGCTGCTTCACACAGCTGATCGTGCTCTCGGGTGGCGGCAGCAGCGTCACGCTCGAGTCGCGTCACCTCGACATCCCCGAGCTGCTCACCACGATCGAGCGCGAGCGCGTGAACACGATCGCGATCGTCGGCGACGCGTTCGCGAAGCCGATGCTGCGCACGCTCGACGCGTCGCCCGGCAAGTACGACATCTCCAGCCTGTTCATGGTGTCGTCCTCGGGCGTGATGTTCAGCGAGGACTCCAAGCAGGGACTGCTCGCACACCATCCCGGGATGATGATCGTCGACGCGTTCTCGTCGTCGGAGGCGCTCGGGATGGGCCAGTCGGTCTCGAGCGCGGGAGGCACGAGCACCACGGCGACCTTCACGCTCGGCGAGCACACGCGCGTCATCACCGACGACGGCCGCGCGGTCGAGCCTGGTTCTGGGGAGACCGGACGCGTCGCCGTCGGCGGCTGGCAGCCGGTTGGCTACTACAAGGATCCCGAGAAGACCGCCGCCACGTTCATCACCTTCGAGGGCAAGCGGTACTCCGTGCCCGGCGACTACGCCACGGTGGAGGCCGACGGCACCCTCACCCTCCTCGGTCGCGGATCGGTGTGCATCAACACCGGCGGCGAGAAGGTGTTCCCCGAAGAGGTGGAGGAGGCGCTCAAGACCATCACGGGCGTGCGCGATGCCGTGGCGGTCGGTGTTCCCGACGAGAAGTTCGGCGAAGCGATCACCGCGGTCGTCGAGCTCGAACCGGAGTCGTCGCTCGACGAGGGCGCCGTCATCGCGCACGTGAAGGGCAAGCTCGCGGCCTACAAGGCACCGAAGCGGGTCCTCCAGATCGACACGATCGGCCGAGCACCCAACGGCAAGGTGGACTACAAGCGGCTCAAGCAGTGGGCCGTCGATCAGGTGGGCATCAGCGGATGAGGTGGTCAGCTCCGTGAGCGAGCAGCCCCAGCAGCTGCGCGTCGGGTACCACCGAGAGATCGACGCGATCGACCGCAAGGTCGTGCGCCTGTTCGCGCTCGTGTCCGAGGCGGTCGCCGCGGCGAACGAAGCGCTGCTCGGTGCCGACACCGACGCGCTCGCGAGCGTGCGCGCGGGCGAGGTGACCATCGATGGGCTGATGGTGGAGCTCGAGGCCGACATCGAACGCCTGCTCCTGCTCCAGGCACCCGTCGCGGGCGAGCTCCGCTACGCGCTCACGCTGATCCGGATCGTGCCGGAGCTTGAGCGCTCCGGCGACCTCGCGGAGCACATCGCGAAGCGATCCAAGACGGGCCTGGCCTCGCAGCTCACCCCTGCGGCCCGAGGCCTGCTCGAACGGATGGGCACGCTCACCGGCGCCCTCTGGCACGACGCCGCAACCGCCTTCGCCGACCGAGACCCCGCCGCGGGCGACCGTCTCGAGGCCGCCGACGACGAGATCGACGACCTCCACACCCAGCTCACCACAGAGCTCCTCAACGGCTCGGTGGACACCGCTCACGCAGCCGACGCCGTCCTCGTCGCCCGGTTCTACGAGCGTCTCGCCGACCACGCGGTCCACATCGCCGTGCGCGTCGCACGCGCGGTCGGCTGACCAGACTGCTCGCTGACGCCCCATCTCGGCCAGGTCGCGGCAGACTGTCGGCATGCGAACCTCCAACCCTGCGCTGAACGACAAGGTCTTCGAGGAGGCACGCGCCGCCGCGGTGACCGAGGCCAGTCCCGGCTGGGCCGCCGGTCCGGCCCTCGAGGAGGCGTACAACGCCCCGGCCTACCGGGGGCCTGTGGTCGGCGACGACGCGATGACGCTCAACGGCGTCGTGTGGGCGTCGGCCTCGCTGCTCGTGCTGCTCGTTGCGGCGGGCGTGCTCGGTTGGAACAGCGTCGATCACACGCTCGACACGGTCGCGATGCCGGCATGGCTCCCGCTCGTGCTCATCGCCGGCCTCGGAGTCGCCGTGCTCACGGTCTTCAAGCCGAAGCTCGCCCGCTTCACGGCGCCGGTGTACGCCCTCCTCGAGGGTGCGCTGCTCGGCGCGATCTCCGCCCTGTACAACACCGCCTACGACGGCATCGTGGTACAGGCCGTGGCCTTCACGATCGGCGTCTTCGCCGTGATGCTCTTCCTGTTCGCCACCCGGGTCATCAAGGTGACCGACAAGCTCCGCATGGGCATCGTGGCCGCAACGGGCGCCATCATGCTCGTCTACATCGTGAACCTCGTGCTGAGCCTCTTCGGAAGCGACCTCGGGTTCCTGCAGTCCTCGAGCGCGATGGGCATCGGGATCAGCCTGCTGATCGTCGGGGTGGCCGCCTTCAACCTGCTGCTCGACTTCGACTTCGTCGAGCGCGGCGTGGAGGCCGGGGCACCGCGCTACATGGAGTGGTACGCAGCCTTCGGTCTGCTGGTCACGCTGATCTGGCTGTACCTGGAGCTGCTGCGCCTCCTCGCCAAGCTGCAGCGCCGGTAGGAGATGCGCGGATAGGGAGGCCGCCGGACTCCTTCGTGCGCAAGTAGTGGCACTGTGCTGCCGGTCGCCAACGCCGCGATTCGGACCGCACTCACCGGTGCGCGTACGCTCCCCGGGTTCTCCGATCGACGACCCGCAGGAGCAGGGCATGGCTGATCTCGGATTCGACGGCAAGGTGGCGATCATCACCGGCGCCGGTGGCGGTCTCGGCCGCTCGCATGCCCTCGACCTGGCCGCGCGTGGCGCACTCGTGGTCGTGAACGACCTCGGCGGCAGCGCTGACGGCACCGGTCACTCCGAGACCGCCGCCCAGAAGGTGGTGGACGAGATCAAGGCGGCCGGCGGCGAGGCTGTGGCCAGCTACGACAGCGTCGCCACGCCTGAAGGCGGTCAGGCGATCGTGCAGACGGCGATCGACTCGTTCGGCCGCGTCGACATCATCATCAACAACGCGGGAATCCTCCGAGACACATCGTTCAAGAACATGACGCCCGACCAGCTCAACCCGGTGCTCGACGTGCACCTCCGCGGCGCGTTCTACGTCACCCAGCCCGCGTGGCAGCTGATGCGAGACCAGGGTTACGGGCGGATCATCAACACCTCCTCGGGTGCCGGGATCTTCGGCAACTTCGGCCAGACCAACTACGGCGCGGCGAAGATGGGCCTCGTCGGCTTCACGCGCGTGCTCGCCGTCGAAGGCGCGAAGAACAACATCAAGGCCAACGCGATCGCCCCCGTCGCGAAGACCCGCATGACCGAGGAGATCCTCGGCGCGGCGGCCGACAAGCTCGCGCCAGAGTTCGTCACGCCGGTCGTGACCTACCTCGCGCACGAGGACTGCCCGGTGTCGGGCGAGGTCTACTCCGTCGGCGGCGGACGTGTGGCCCGAGTGTTCGTCGGCGTCACGCCCGGCATCTTCGATCCGGCCCTGTCCGCCGAGTCCGTGCGCGACCACTTCGACGAGATCCGCAAGGAAGACGGCTACGAGGTCCCCGCCAACCTCAACGAGGAGATGATGCTCGCCTTCAAGGCGGTGAGCTGACTCAGCGGGTCCGGGTGGCCCACCAGGGTGCGTCGTCGTCGGACGACGCTGCGGCCTCGGCAAGGGCTGGCGCGGTGCCGCGCAGGTCGATGACCGAACCACGGGAGCTGTGCGCCATCGAGCGCACCGCATCGCCGATGTCGGCGACGGACATCGGCTCCACGAGCACCCGGTCGACACCAGCGGCCCGCGCGCGCTCGGCGAGCTCCTCGTCGGGGGCGATGGCGAGCACCCGCACGGTCGGGGCCTCGATGCGGAGCCGGTAGAGGTCGTTGAGACCGTCGCCCGCAAGGTCGACGACGGCGGCGTCGGCCCAACCGAGCGACGAGCTGCCCTCGTCGTAGGTCTCCGCCACGCTGCAGCTGCCGCCGAGGTTGTCGACCTGCGTGCTCACGAGCCCGCCGAGGTCGCGGTCTGCGATCAGCACCAGCACTCGAAGGTCCATGTGCCCGTCACCCCCTCTTGGTGAAGCCCTGCTCCATGATTCCACCGATCGCGGCTCGATGCTCCCCGATCAGGTGCGCGTCAGGCGAAATCCCGGATCACCGCCCGGGCGAGGCGCCGCACCACCCGCTCTGCTTCCGAGATGTCCCGTCCGCGCCCGACTCGGAGCCCCTCCCAGGTCGCCCAGCTCAACGCGGCATCGAGGCAGTCGATGAGGTCGTCGCGAGCGTCCGCGGCTGCCGTGATCTCGGGGCCGAACGTGTGGAGCACCTCGGCGCGCAGGAAGCCCTGACCGTCCCGGAGCCGTGCCGTGATCTCCGCGGAGAAGGGGCCATGCACCTCCGCGGCACGCCGGATCGGGGTGACCGTCTCGAGCAGGAGCGCCCGCTGGTGCACGAACCGATCGAGGCGCACCTCGAGGGGAAGGTCCGGCGGCACCGGCAAGACGAGCACCGCGACGCGCTCGACGAGCCGCTCCGCGACGGCCGCGTGCAGGGTCTCCAGGTCGTCGAAGTGCTGGAACACCGAGCGCACGGACACCTCGGCCTGCTCGGCGACCCGGGGCGCGGTGGGTCGCAGATCGCCGCGCTCGAGCAGCGCGATCGTGGCGTCGACGATGGCCTCTCGCGTGCGCAGCGAGCGCAGCGTGCGCCCGTCGACGGGTGCGGTCGGGGCGTCCGGAGCTTCTTGCACGATGCCTGCAGCATACTGGTCGGCGTCGCCGGGTCGCCGTGAGGCGCGGCGCCGAGCGAGGATGCCCCAGTGCTGCAGCTCCCGGTCCCCGACGGCGCCCTCCTGACGATCCACGACCTGGGCGGATCGACGCGACCCACGTTGCTGTGCCACGCCACGGGCTTCCACGGCGCCGTGTGGGAGCCGCTCGCGTCGGCGCTGGGCCCGGACCTCCGGCGCTGGTCCCTCGACTTCCGCGCCCACGGCCGCTCCACCCGCCCGGCCGGCACTGGGCTCGCGTGGCCAGCGTTCGCCGACGACGTGCTCGCCGTGATCGACGGGCTGCACCTCGCCGTTGGCGAGGTCCTGGGGGTGGGCCACTCCATGGGTGGTGCGGCGCTGCTGCTCGCCGAGCAGGCTCGGCCAGGCACGTTTGCAGGCATCTGGGCCTTCGAGCCGATCACCCCGCCACCGGGCGCCCTGCCCCCTCCGGAGGGAGGGAACTCACTGGCCGACGGTGCGGCACGTCGACGCGCGACGTTTCCATCACACGCGGACGCGCTGGCCAACTTCGCGTCGAAGCCACCGCTCAACGCCCTGCGGGCCGACGCGCTGCACGCGTACGTGCGGCATGGGTTCGTCGCCGGCGAGCACGGCCAGGTGGATCTGGCATGCCGACCTGTCGACGAGTCCGAGATCTATCGAGGGGGCGGCGCCCACGATGCCTTCGCTCGGTTGGATCGCGTGACCTGTCCCGTGGTGGTCGCGTGCGGCCGCGCGGAGCCCGGTCCCGCGCTGTTCGCGCCGCTCGTCGCCGCGGCGCTGCCGGCCGGGCGCCTGGAGCGGATCGAGCCGCTCGGGCACTTCGGCCCGCTCGAGGCGCCGGAGATCTGCGCGGCGTCGATCGAGCGGTTCGCCTCCACCCTGGCTGTCACACCCCGGGCGTAGCCTGAAGACATGTCGTTGCCGCTGCCCGTCAGCCTCTCGCCGTCGAAGGTCTCGTCCTTCACGGACTGTGCGCTCGCCTTCCGCTTCTCGGCGATCGACCACCTCCCCGAGCCTCCGTCGCTCGCGGCCACCCGGGGAACGCTCGTGCACGCGGCGCTCGAGCGGCTGTTCACGCTCGAGGCATCGGCACGCACGCTGCCCGCCGCGCTCCGCTGCCTCGATGAGGCGCTCGAGTCGCTGCGCTCGCACCCCGATCTCGCCGATCTCGAGCTCGATGAGGCCGCCGAAGCCACCTTCATGGCGGAGGCCGTCGCGCTCGTGGAGAAGTACTTCCGGCTCGAGGATCCCACCGCGATCACGCCGATCGGCATCGAGCTCAAGCTCGAGGTCGAGCTCAGCGGGATCCGCCTGCGCGGCATCATCGACCGCCTCGAGCTCGACCCCGAGGGCGAGCTCGTGGTCACCGACTACAAGACCGGCCGTGCGCCGAGCGAGCAGCAGGAGCAGCAGCGCCTCGCCGGTGTGGCGTTCTACTCGCTGCTCTGCGAGCGCCTCTTCGGGCGCCGTCCAGCGCGTGTGCAGCTCCTCTACCTCGCCGATCCGGTGGCCATCATCTCGACCCCCACCGACCGCTCGACCCGCGGCGTCGAGCGGAAGCTCGCCGCGGTGTGGAGCGCGGTGGAGCGCGCCTGCGAGCGCGAGGACTTCCGCCCCAACCCGTCGCGCCTGTGCGACTGGTGCGCCTTCAAGGCGTACTGCCCCTCCTTCGGCGGCGACATCGCACTGGCCGACGTGCACCGCGCACAGCTCGAGCTGGTCTGAGCCGGAGGCGGTCCGCCCACTACCCTCCCCGCTCGTGGCATCTCCCCTCGCCCGCGCGAAGCAGGCGGTCAAGACCTTCGACGACATCGTCGATCGACGCGTCGACCGACTCCGCGGCAACGCGGTGCTCGACCGGGTGATGTACGGCGCATCCGAGCTCGGTGACTGGTCGCTCATCTGGCACCTGATCGGTGCGAGCCAAGCCCTCCTGCCCGGCCGGGACCCGATGACCGCGGTACGCCTGTCCGCGTTCCTGGGCGCGGAGTCGCTCATCGTCAACGGCGGCGTGAAGAGCCTGTTCCGACGCGCGCGGCCGGTGTGGGATGACGAGGCGCCGCGCCCTCACCGCCTCCGCACGCCGCTCTCCACGAGCTTCCCGTCCGGCCACGCGAGCGCGGCGTTCGCGGCAGCAGGGATCCTCTCGCAGGGCGATCCGCTCTGGCCGCTGTACTACGGCGTCGCGGTCGTGGTCGCATCGAGCCGCGTGTACGTCAAGATCCACCACGCGTCTGACGTCGTGGCGGGCGCCGCGATCGGGGTCGGCTTCGCGGCCGTGGCCCGGCAGGTCTGGCCGAAGCCCTGAGGACGCGATGCCTCGGAGGGAATACGCACCGCAGTCCAACCGTTGGGCGAAGCCGTGACCACTCCCCCCGCGTCGTTCCAGGTCACCTGGGACTATCGGTGCCCGTTCGCCCGCAACGCGCACGAGCACGTCGTCGCAGGCCTGCGGGCCGGCGCGCCGTGGGAGGTGGACTTCCGCGCCTTCTCGCTCGGACAGGTGCACGTCGGCGAGGGTGAACCCGACATCTGGGAGCGCTGGCGAGAGGACTCCGGGCTGCTCGCGCTCCAGGTGGGCGTCATCGTGCGCGACTCGTTCCCCGATCGCTTCCTCGACGTCCACGAGGCGCTGTTCGCCCTCCGCCACGACCACGCCGGGCACTTGCGCGACGATGCGGCCGTGCGCTCAGTCCTGACGGAGCAGGGCGTCGACGCAGACGCGGTCTTCGCGGGGATCGACGACGGGAGTGCGATCGTCACGGTCCAACAGGAGCACGAGCGCGCGGCCAAGGACCATCGCGTGTGGGGCGTGCCCACCTTCATCGTCGGCGACGAGGCCGCCTTCGTGCGCGTGATGGACCGCCCCCGGGGCGACAGCGAGCACGCGAGGCGCACGATCGAGCGGATCGTCGACCTGCTCGCATGGCCCGACCTCAACGAGTTCAAGCACACGTCAATCCCTCGCTGAGGCCTCCGACACCGATCGCCAGTAGCGTGCGCGCGATGAGCGGCGATCGCGTGATGCGTGCCGACCGTCGGATGACCGACGTCGAGGCCCTGATGTGGAACCTCGAGAAGGACCCGCACCTGAGCGCTTCGATCGCGAACATCACCGTGCTCGACACGGTGCCCGACATGGCACGACTGCGCTCCCGCCTGGAGCACGCGGTGGTGATGGTGCCCAGACTGCACCAGCGAGTGGTGCCGGCGCTCGGCAGGCTCGCTCCGCCCGAGTGGCGCGACGACCCTGACTTCGACCTCGACTACCACCTGCGAACGATCGCCGTGCCGGCTCCGGGCACGATGCGACAGCTCCTCGACCTCGCGGCGGTCCTGGCCAACGACCCGTTCGACCGAACTCGCCCCTTGTGGGAGTTCGTCGTCGTCGAAGGGCTCGAGGACGGTCGGGCCGCGATGATCCAGAAGCTCCACCACGCGATCACCGACGGCGAGGGCGGCGTGCGCATGTCCGAGCAGTTCATCGACCTCGCTCGTGACGCGACCGAACCGATCGCGAAGCGGCGACCTCCGCCTGAGCCCATCGAGGCCAGCCTCACCGAGACCACCATCGAGACCCTCACGCACAACCTTCGCCGGGGCCTCGGCGTCGCGCGGCGCGGCGTCGACGGCGCGACCACGACGTTGCGCCATCCGAGTCGCCTCGCGGCGCT
This sequence comes from Microthrixaceae bacterium, assembly GCA_052390255.1. Classification (GTDB taxonomy): domain Bacteria; phylum Actinomycetota; class Acidimicrobiia; order Acidimicrobiales; family VFJN01; genus VFJN01. The sequence goes on along the minus strand of JBQTHC010000043.1, from coordinate 8,537 downwards.
CGCGACCGACAGCGTCGAGATCGCGCAGTCAGCGATGCGCCAGCTGCTCGTGACCGACCACGCGCACTCCCCACTGTGGACGCAGCGCTCGCTCAAGCGGCACCTTGAGGTGTTGCGCGTCTCGTTCGACGACGCGCGTGCTGCCGCGAAGGAGCTCGGCGGCAGCCTGAACGACCTGTTCGTCACGGCGGCGGCGGGTGGTGCTGGTGCCGTGCACCGTGCGGCCGGCCTTCCCGTGGACGAGCTCCGGATCTCGATGCCCGTGAGCACGCGCCGCGATGGCTCCGCTGGTGGCAATGCGTTCACGCCGACGAGGGTGCTGATCCCAGTAGCGATCGAAGACCCCGTCGAGCGCTTCGAGGCCGTGCGCGACCGGCTCGCCCCGATCAAGGGCGAGCGAGCGCTCGGTGTCGTGGACGGCTTCGCTGGCGTCGCCAACCTGCTCCCGACCTCGGTGATGGTCCGCATCGCCCGTCAGCAGGTGGAGACGGTCGACTTTGCGATCTCCAACGTGCGCGGGGCACCGTTCGCGCTCTTCATCGCCGGCGCCCGCATCGAAGCGAACTACCCAGTCGGCCCCACCGGTGGGACGGCGTGGAACCTGACGCTCATGTCCTACGACGGCATGCTCGACATGGGCCTCAACGCCGACCTCGGGGCCGTGCAGGATCCCGCCGCGCTGCGCGACGCGATCGAGGCGGAGTTCGCTGCGCTGCTGCGCGCTGAACGGCCGCGCAGGCCCGCGGGCCGACGCCGAGCGGCTGGTTAGGCCCCGACAGGCTGCTCGACGAACGGCACCGTGACGGTCGCCATGTCGGCGGCCGTGAGCAGCATGCGCACATCGAGGAGCAGATCGGAGATCTCGTCGGTCGAGACCAGCTCACGGTGCAAGAGGTCCGAGAGCCCGGCATCGATGAGACGCAACGCCTCTTCGATCACGGCCTCGTCGATCACCCTGCTCTCCGTCTCGCCCGCCTGGAGAGTGACATCGTCGGTCTCAGTCATTGCCTGCAGGGTACTCGGCTCGTGTGACAACGGGACGCGATAGCGGCGGGCAAGAGCGCCTCAACCGTCCGATTAGGGTCGCCGACGTGGGTATGGACCGAGCGGGAGTCACCTTCGCGAGCCTGATGGGGCTGGGGCCGGCAGCTGCAGTCGAGACAGCCCGGCTCGCCGAGCAGGTCGGATACCGCTCGTACTGGACCGCCGAGACGACCGGACCTGAGGCGTTCTCGCTGCTCGCCGCGGCCGGCGCCGCAGCGCCGACGCTCGGCCTCGGCACGGGCGTGCTCGCCCTCCAGCTGCGCACGCCGATGGTCGTCGCGATGGCAGGCGCCACCCTGCAGGCGCTGCACCCGGACCAGGACGTGTTCCTCGGCATCGGCATCTCCTCCCCGGTCGTGGCCACGCGCTGGCACGGGATGCCCTACACCGACGCGCCCTTGGGACAGGTGCGGGAGTACCTCACGCTCATGCGCGCGTGCCTGTCCGGCGAGAAGGTCGACTTCGTGGGCGACCACTACGAGGTGAAGGGCTTCCGCCTCGGCATCAAGGCGGGCGAGCGCACACCGAAGCTCGTGGTGGGCGCCCTCAACCCGAAGATGCTCGCCCTGGCGGGCGAGCTGGCCGACGGCGTGCTGCTCAACTACCTCCCCGCGTCGCACGTGCCATGGTCGGTCGAGCAGGTCCGCAAGGGCGGGTCGGCGGAGATCTACGCCTACGTCCATGCCGGCATCTGCGAGCGCGAGGAGGGCCTCGAGCTGGCTCGCCGGGACCTCTTCTCCTACGCCGTGGTCGACTCCTACGCGCGCAGCTTCGAGCGAGCCGGCTATGGCACCGAGGTGGCGGCGATCCGCGAGGCCCACGCGGCAGGCGACCGAGCCGCCGCGCTCGCAGCCGTGTCGGACCGCATGGTCGACGGCATCGACGTGATGGGCGATGCCGACACCGTTCACGCGACCATGCAGGCCTATGTCGACGCGGGCGTGGATGTGCCCGTGCTGATGCCGCTCCCGTGGGGTGCGGATCGGCGCGCGTCGGCGGACGCGGCGATCCGCGCCGCCGTCGGATGACCACCATGACGACTTCTGTGGGCGTCGGAGCACGCATGGCATGCCTGGGCGCCCACAGATCCGGTGAGGGGGACCCATGCAGCTGACGGACAAGGTCGCGCTCGTCACCGGTGGTGTCGGCGGCATCGGACGAGCGCTGTGCAATCGCTTCATCGAGGAAGGCGCGCGTGGTGTCGCGGTGGTGGACATCCACGCGGAGGCGGCGGAGGCCGTCGCGGCCGAGCTGGGTCCGGTCGCGATCGGCATCGGCGCTGACGTCAGCCGCGAGGACGACATCGCCGCGGCCGTCGCGACCACCGAGGAGCGCTTCGGGCCGATCGACCTGATGGTGAGCAACGCTGGCATCGGGACGGGCGCGGGCATCGAGGCGTCGAACGAGGCGTGGCAGAGCATCTGGGACGTCAACGTCATGGCGCACGTGTACGCCGCCCGCGCCGTCATCCCCGGCATGGTCGCCCGCGGCGAGGGCTACCTCCTGAACACCGCGTCGGCCGCGGGGCTGCTGGCGCAGATCGGCGACGCCGGGTACAGCGTCACCAAGAGCGCGGCTGTGGCGTTCGCCGAATGGCTGGCCATCACCTACGGCGACGAGGGCATCAAGGTGTCGTGCCTGTGCCCCCAGGGCGTCAACACCGACATGGTGCGCCAAGGGGCGGCAGGCTCCGCTGGTCAGGTCGTGATCGCCCAGGGCCTCATCGAACCGGAGGACGTGGCGGAGGCCGTGATCGCGGGTCTGGCCGCTGAGCGGTTCCTGATCCTCCCCCATCCGGAGGTCCACGAGTACGTGCAGCGCAAGGCCGCCGATCCCGATCGATGGCTGGCGGGGATGCGCAAGCTCCAGCGCCGCGTGCGCGACAGCCTCGGGTGAAGCCGGCCGATCCCACGCCGGCGCCGCTCGCCGAGTCGGCGCTCGTCGCCGTCGGGCTCCGCCCCGGCGACCGCGTGCGGTTCCGTCAGCGCGAGGGGGGCGCGTGGCACGAGGGCGTGGTGGAACGCCGCGAGCGCGACGGGTCGATCGGCGTGCGCGACGGCCGCGGCGCGGCACGGGCGATCACCATCGACCGCCTCCAGGTGCGCACCACCGGCAAGCGTGGCGGTGTCGTGTGGGAGCCGGTGACCGACCGAGCGAGCCGCGACGAGCAGCTCGGCTTGTTGTGATCGCCGGTGGAGCCGCTCGCGCTTGCTGATCTGCATCGTGCGACGCCGGTGGGGGTTGAGGTCGACCTGTCCTTCCCGGCGCGCTGGTCGCTCGAGCGCGTGGGCGACGTCGTGGTCGGAGGCGGGTTCACAGCGCTGGCGATCGACGAGCAGGATCACGTCGTGCACGCCCGGCGCGAACGCACGCTGCCGGACACGGTTGGTGCGGGGATGCGGCTCCTGGTGTGCGGTCTCAACCCGAGCCTGCACGCCGCCGACGCGGGCGTTGGGTTCGTGACGCCCGGCAACCGGTACTGGCCCGCCGCCCTGGCCGCCGAGCTGGTGTCACGCGATCGCGACCCGAGGCACGCGCTGCTCTCCCACGGCGTCGGCATGACCGACCTCGTGAAGCGGGCCACGCCGAGAGCCGACGCCGTCACCCGCGACGAGTACCGCGCCGGCGTCGAGCGCCTCGATCGACTGTGTGGATGTCTCCAGCCGACGGCGGTCTGCGTCGTGGGCCTGGCCGGCTGGCGCGCCGCCGTCGATCGCAAGGCCACCCCGGGCTGGCAGGAGCGGCCCCTGGGCGACCGACCGGTCTACGTGATGCCCAGCACCAGCGGTCTCAACGCTGCCACGAGCCTCGCCGACCTCGTCGAGCACCTGCGGGCCGCTTCGCAGCCCACTTGACCATTCGGTCAAGTACGGTGCGGCGCATGGGAGTACGCCTCGAACCGCACGACGAGTACATGCACGAGCTCGGCCCCGAGTCGAACTTCAACGAGAGCATGTACTTCAACCTCTACGACCCGGCCCAAGGGGTGGGCGGGTGGTTCCGCTGCGGCAACCGGGCCAACGAGGGGTACGCGGAGATGACCGTGTGCCTCTACCTGCCCGGTGGTCGCGTCGCGTTCATGTACAAGCGCCCCGAGATCGACAACAACGACGCGTTCGACGCGGGCGGGATCCGCTTCGAGGTGCACGAGCCGTTCAAGCGCCTCGACGTGTCGTACACCGGCAAGGTGGTGCTGCTCGACGAGCCACTGCAGATGGCGGACCCCAAGACCGCCTTCACGGACAACCCCTACGCCGAGTGCGAGGTGCGCATCGAGTACTCCGGCGTGTCCGCCATGTTCGGCGGCGAGCCGGATGAGCCGCACGAGAAGCCGGGCGAGGAGTTCGCCAAGGGCCACTACGAGCAGCTCATCGCCGGCAAGGGCACGATCCGCGTGGGCGATGAGGAGTGGGAGGTCGACGGCTTCGGACTGCGCGACCACTCCTGGGGCCCTCGCTACTGGCAGGCGCCCTTCTACTACCGCTGGCTCACCGCCAACTTCGGCCCCGACTTCGGGTTCATGGGCTCACGCATCGCCCGGCGCGACGGCGACGGCACCCGCGGGGGCTTCGTGTGGGACAACGGCACCCTCCACCTCTGCGACGACTTCCAGATCGCCACCGACTGGCAGGGCGACGACGCCTACCACCAGGGCATCTCCGCCACCCTGCGCTCGAAGGACAAGGAGTGGAAGGTCACCGGCAAGGTGCTCAACCTGATCCCCCTCCGCAACCGGCGCCCCGATCCCGCCTCGGGCGACATGCTCGTCACGCGCATCAGCGAGGGCATGACCGAGTGGACGCTCGAGGACGGCCGCACCGGCTACGGGCTGTCGGAGTACCTCGACCAGATCATCGACGACGCACCCGTGGGGCTCGCCGAGTGAGGTAGCCGGTACAAGGGCAACGCTGAGGGCCTCGCCCGGGTCGAGCGCGTCGGCGACACCAAGACGGTTCCCGCCGGCGAGTACCGCGACGTGCTCGTGACGACCGACTGGAACCCGCTGGAACCGGACGTGGTCGAGCCGAAGACCGACGCGCCAGGTGTGGGCGTGATCTACGAAGAGCACGTCAAGGACGGCAGCGGGACGAGCTCGCTCATCTCCTTCACGTCGTAGCCGATCCTCGCCGACCCGCTGATGCCTAGGCTCACGAGATGGGCTTCAGCGGGTTCGGCAAGGGGGCCGTGGGCTTCTTCGAGGAGCTCGCGGCCAACAACGCGCGTGACTGGTGGCTCGCCAACCGGGCCCGCTACGACACCGAGGTGCGGGGCCCGCTCGAAGCGCTGCTCGAGGACCTCGCCGGCGAGTTCGGCGAGGCGAAGGTGTTCCGCCCCAATCGTGACACCCGCTTCTCCTCCGACAAGTCGCCGTACAAGACGAACGCTGCGGCGGTTGCATCAGAGGGCGACGGGACCTCCCTCTACATCTCCCTGTCGGCCGAGGGGCTGCACGTCGGCGGCGGCGCGTACCACCTGCAGCGCGACCAGCTCGCTCGCTATCGGGCTGCGGTGGCCGATGATCGCACGGGCACCGAGCTGGAGGACATCGCGGCAGGCCTGCGGACGGCCAAGGCCGAGGTCACGGGCCGCAGCCAGCTGAAGACGGCGCCCCGCGGGTTCAGCGCCGAGCACCCGCGCATCGACCTGCTCCGTCAGGATGGCCTGATCGGCATCTGGGCCCACCCGCCGCGCGCCTGGCTCCACACCACGGGCGCGGCCGACCGGGTCGCCGAGGGCTGGCGGCGCCTCGCGCTGCTGAACGGGTGGCTCCGCACCCATGTGGGCGCTACCACGCTCCCCTAGCGGCCAGCGGGTTGCGCTGACTTGTCGTCGGGGCACTCAAGGATGTTGCTGATCCCAGGTTGGGGGCACTGGTGGCCCGATCGGGCGCACAGGTGCCCCCAACCTTGTGGTGCCCGATGCCCGCCCCGCGCCAGGGTGACGGCTCAGCTCGGTGCGAGGTCGCGGATCGCCTGACGCGCGTCGATGCCGAAAGGCAGCAGCGCCAGCGCTGGCGTGGTCACACCGTTGTCGACGTAGCGCTGGATGTGCTCGCGACAGCGTTCCGGTGGCCCCCACACGATGAGGTCGTCGACGACCTGGTCGGGGATCGCCGCAAGCGCAGCCTTGCGGTCGCCCTCCTTCCAGAGCCGCCACATCTCCCCGAGCACCTCGCCACGCCCCAGCCACTCGTGGAACGCGGCGTAGACCGGCACGTTGAGGTAGGCCGCGATCGCGAACCGCCCCATGCCGCGCACGGTGTCGGCGTCGTCGGTGGGTGCGACGAAGATGCGCGCCACGACCTCCTTGTCGGTCCCATCGCCGGCGGCCTGGACGATGGGTGCCACCGTGGACACGTCGTCGGCCGACAGCCAGTTGATGATCGCGCCGTCACCCTCGCGCCCCGCGAGGCGCAGCATGCCCTCGCGCAGCGCCGCGATCAGGATCGGAACGGGCTGCTCAGGGCGCACACCGAGCTTGAAGCTGCGCACCTTGAAGGAGGGCGTGTCCATCGTGACCTTCTCCCCGGACAGCGCTGCGCGCAAGAAGCGCACCATGTCGCGGGTTCGCCCGTACGGGTCGTCGAAGGGGATGCCGTTCCACCCCTCGACGATCACGTTCGAGGAGGTGCCGATGCCGAAGGCGAGCCGCCCTGGCGCCGCGTCGGCGAGCGACGCGACGGACTGCGCCATGCACGCCGGCCCTCGCGTGAACGACGGGACGATCGCCGTGCCGAGGCGCAGCGATGGCGCCCACACCGACGCGAGCGCGAGCGGCGTGAACGCGTCGGCGCCGTTCGACTCGGCCGACCACACGTCGGTGTAGCCGAGGTCGGCGAGCTCCACGATCCAGTCTCGCTGCGCGTGCAACGGGACGCCGTCGAAGGGGATGGTCATGCCGTAGCGCTGGTCCATCCCCGGATCATGGCCCACGCGCCTGGGTAGCGTCGCTCTATCGGTCGATGACCATGAGGCGGCATGGTCCGTCGTCATCGTCGATCAGCCCGACGAAGCGGAAGCCGGCCCTCTCCAGCGCACGCCACGACGCTGTGTTGGCGTCATACGGCGCGGCGCACGCCTGTGACCAGCCCGGGTGCAGGCCGAACACGATGTCGACCACGAACGTACGGATCATCGCCGAGCCGAGACCGCGCTTGCGGTCGGCAGAGTCGCCGATGAGGTAGTCGATCCCGGCCGCCGCTCCGTCGACGCCGAGCGCAAACCACAACTCGGTCTCCTCGGGCTCGTCGGCCGCCGGGTAGCACTGGATCCATCCGATGTCCCGGCCGTCGACCGACGCAATCCAGTGCTCGGTCGAGTCGCCGGTCGGGGTGCCGTAGTCACTCAGCACCGCTGGCCAGGACACGTCGTCGCCCTCCCACCACCGCACGACGCCGGGCTCGTTGAGCCAGCGATGCATCAGCGGCAGATCCGCGTCCCCGAGCCGGCGAAACGACACGTCCACGGAGCCAACGATAGGTTCGCCTGATGGAGAAGCTCGTGTACGGACTGTGGCGCCAGCCGGATCAAGATGTGGACGCGCTGCGGGCCGCGCTGCTCGACAAGGTTGCCCCGGCGCTGCTCGACCTCGGCGTGAGCGGCCTTCGCATCAACGTGGAGGAGCCGCTCGGCAAGGCCTACCGCGTCGGCGCCAACCCAGACGGCAGCCTGCTGGCCGCGTCGTTGTCGCTCTGGATCGACAGCTACGACAACCGCGCCCAGCACGAGGCGGCCATCGCGGCGGCGGGCGCGCAAGCATTCGGTTGGATCGTGGCCGAGTCAGAGGCGCGTTGCTACGGAGCAAACCGGACCTGGGCCGACGGCGAGCAGTCGCCGGGCCTGTCGATCACCACGTTCTTCGACAAGAAGGACGGCGTCGACGACGAGACCTTCTACCGCATCTGGCACGGCGAGCACACGCCCCTCAGCTTCGAGATCCACCCCTTCTGGTTGTACGTGCGCAACCAGGTGCTGCGACCGATCACGCCGGGGGCGCCGAGCGTCCGAGGCATCGTCTACGAGGCGGTGCCCACCGACGACGACATGCTCGACTTCAACCGGTTCTTCGGGTGCGCGGACGCACCGGAGCGGCTCGGCGAGCAGATCGGGCGAGTCGACGCCCACATGAACACGTTCGGCAACACGGCAACCCTCCAGTGCATGCCGATGCGCGAGTGGATCTTCAAGACCGTGTCGACCTGAGGGCCCGAGGACGAACGCCATGCGCCACGCTCGCAGTGATGCACTCGACGAGCTCGAACCGCTCCTGACCCAGCTGCGCGCGCTCCCCGGGCTGACCGAGCGCAGCCGCGGCGTCTTCTACCGAGGCGGCACCGCCTTCTTGCACTTCCATGAGGACCCCAGCGGGCACCACGCCGACGCCCGACTGCGCGGCGTCGAGTTCGAGCGGCTTCGCGTCCAGACCCGAGCCGAACAACGAACACTGGTCGCGCGGGTGCGCCGTTCGCTCTCGGGCTGATCGCTACCTGACGC
>JBQTHC010000042.1:0-8399 GCA_052390255.1 Microthrixaceae bacterium | reverse complement strand
GTCCCCCACCCCCCCCCCCTGCCCGGCCCCCGTCCCCGCCCGCCGCGGGGTGGGTGTGGTGTTGGTTCCGGGGGCCCCCCCCCCCACCCCCCGACCCAAGAACGCGGGTTAGCGCAGGATCTTGCGTACGAGGCGCTCGACGCGGGCCTTGTAGGGCGGGTACAGCATCTTCAGGTCGGGCTTGATCGACTTGCGGAGCACGCTCTTGTGGTGGCTGAACACGTCGAACCCAGCCTTGCCGTGATAGGCCCCCATCCCGCTGTCGCCCACCCCGCCAAAGGGCAGCTCGGCCGGCAGCAGGTGCATGAGGGTCTGGTTGATGCACACGCCGCCACTGCTCGTGCCGTCGACGACGGCATCGACTGCGCTGGCGTCGTTCCCGAACACGTAGAGCGCGAGCGGCTTGGGTCGAGCGGTGATGAACGCCCTTGCGTCCGCCGGGCCGTCGACCGCGAGCACGGGCAGGATGGGACCGAAGATCTCCTCCTGCATGATCGGGCTGTCGGGACTCGGGTCGACGGTGATCGTCGGCGCGACGTACCTGTTCGGCGCGTCGATCTCGCCGCCGGTCGCCACGGCGCCGGCGCCGCGATCGAGCAGCCCCTGCAGGCGCGCGAGGTGACGCTCGCTCACGATCCGCCCGAAGCTCGCGCTCGCCTTGGGATCCGACCCGTAGAACGACGTGATCTGCGCGCCGAGCTTGTCGACGAGCGCATCGCGGATGCTCCGGTCGGCGAGCACGTAGTCGGGGGCGATGCAGGTCTGGCCGGCGTTCAGGAACTTGCCCCACGCGATGCGGCGCGCCGTGACGTCGAGATCCGCGCTGGCATGGACGTAGGTCGGCGACTTGCCGCCGAGCTCGAGGACGGCCGGCGTGAGGTGCTTCGCGGCGGCAGCCGCGATCACCCGTCCGACAGACGTGGAACCAGTGAAGAAGATGTGATCCCATCGCTCAGCGAGGAGCGCGGTGGTCTCCTCGACGCCACCCTCGACCACGATGATCGCCTCCGTGTCGAGGTAGCGGCCGATGAGGCGCGCGAGCGCGGCGGAACATGCGGGCGCGAGCTCAGAGGGCTTCGCCACGACGCAGTTCCCGGCCGCGATCGCCGCCGCCATCGGCTCGACGAGGAGCTGGATCGGGTAGTTCCACGGCGCGATCACGAGCACCACGCCAAGGGGCTCGGGCTGCACCCACGCCTTGGCCGGCGCCACCGTCATCGGCACCCGCACCCGCGTGCGCTTCGCCCAGCGATCGACATGGCGCACGAGATGGCGGAGCTCCGCCTTCGTGTGGCCCAGGTCAGCGGCGTACGCCTCCATGCTCGGCCGGCCGAGGTCCTGGCGCAGTGCCTCGGTGAGCTCGGCGTCGCCGTCGACGATCATCTGGCGCAGCGCGGCGAGCTGCTCCTTGCGCCAGGTCAGCGAGCGGGTGCGGCCGCTGTCGAAGGTGGCCCGGAGGGTCTTGTTCACGACGGCGGCATCGACAGCGGTGGGCGGGGCGATCGTCACACTGGCTCCCCTCGGCGGCGGGCGGTCTCCACAGCCTCGCGCCGGCGCGGGTCGGCCGCCCATCCCGACCCCACCCCCGGGTTCCTGGGGCGTTCCGTTCCGGTCTTGCGAACGGAGCGACCCAAGAACGCGAAGGGGAGGCTAGAGGTGGGGCAGGCGGGGCAGCACCTCGTGCTCCACCAACCGGAGGCTCCCCCAGGCGAGATCCGGTGGGATGCCGCCGAGCATCGGATGCAACAGCGCGAAGCCGAACGGCGCGGCAGCCGCGAGGTCCTCGACCAGCTGATCGGGCGTGCACACCCGGTACTGCCCGTTCGCGCGCAGCTCGTCGACGTCGGCGATCGGCGCGTAGCCGGTGTCGACGCCGGACGCCGCCGCCCATGCCCCGTAGGCGTTCGCGTCGTGGAGGGCATAGGGCGCGATCGCGCGCCACATCGCGTCCGGGTCCTCCGCGACGATCGTGACCGACGAGTCGCCGCCAAGGAACGGTCCCGGATCCACCCGACCCAGGGCGACGCACTCGGCGCGGAACGCGGGCCAGCTCGCGCTGGTGGACGGCTGGTAGTCCACGCCAAGACGGGCGGCGCGTCGAGCCGCGGCGTCACTGCTCCCACCGAGCAGCACGTGCACCCCGCCAGGCGACGAAGGTGCGGGCGAGACGCGCACCGTCCGCCCGCGATGCTCGAACGGCTCGCCATCCCCAGCCCGCTGGAGCGTCTCGATGACTTCGGTAGCACGTGCGCCGCGGCCCTTCATCGGTGCGTCGAACATCGCGAACTCCTCGGCCACGTAACCGTTCGCGATCACGAGGTGCAGGCGACCGCTTGAGAGGAGGTCGACCACTGCGGCGTCCTCTGCGAGGCGGAGCGGATCGTGGAACGACGCGACCATCGCGGACACATAGATCGCGAGCCGTTGGGTACGGGCAGCGATCGCGGCAGCCATGACGAGCGGGCTCGGGAGGTACCCATCCGCCGAGCCGTGGTGCTCGGAGAGGGTCACGAGCGCGACGCCGACCCGGTCCGCCCACTCGGCCATGTCCAGGGCCGCGGCGTACCGATCCGCCATCGACGTGCCCGCGAACGCGGGGTTCCGCAGGTCGAACCGCATCCCGAGCACGGCCCGTTTCTACAAGGTCTGTGAACACCTACGGCCGCATCCCGGACGTAGGTGTTCACAGACCTTGGAAGAATGACGCCATGACCCCGCCCCGCATCCCCCCGCTCCCCCATGCGAGCCGTGATCCGCGCACCGAGGAGCTGATCAGCATCCTCCGAGCGCCGGACGGCTCCGAGCTCAACATCTTCGCGACGCTCGCCCATCACCCCCGCCTCCTCCGACGCTGGTCCGCGTTCGGCGGCACGCTCCTCTATGGCGCGCGCCTCTCCGACCGGGACCGAGAGCTCCTGATCATGCGCACCGGATACCTCTGCGGCTCCGGCTACGAGTGGGGCCAGCACGTCGCGTTCTCACAGGCCGCCGGACTCACCGACGAGGAGATCGCACGCATCGCGCTCGGCTCCGGGGCCGACGGCTGGTCCACCGCGGACGCAACCCTGCTGCGCGCTGCCGAAGAGCTCCACCGGGACAGCCGCATCGGCGACGCCACCTGGGCCGAGCTCGCCGCGCACTACGACGAGCAGCAGCTCATCGAGGTGTGCATGGTGGTGGGCCAGTACCACCTCGTGGCCTTCACGCTGAACTCGCTCGGCGTGGAGCCCGAGCCTGGGCTGCCGGCGATGCCGACGTGACACGCGCCGAGCTCGATGGTCGCAAGGTCCTCGTGGTGGGCGCCGGCACGCGGCCTTCACTCGAAGGCGACGACGACGCTCCGATCGGCAACGGCCGAGCCATCTCGGTGCTTGCGGGGCGCGCTGGGGCGACCGTCGCGTGCGCTGACATCGACGAGCAGTCCGCCACGCGCACGGCCGCGCTCGTCGAGGCCGAGGGCGCGCCTGCACATGTGCTCACCGTGGACGTCACCGACGCGGACGCGTGTGCGCGCGTCGTGGCCGAAGCCGACGACGCGATGCAGGGCATCGACGGGTTGGTCTGCAACGTAGGGATCGGTGCGGGCGTGGGCATGTCGCACACGACCGCCGAGGAGTGGGACACGGTCTTCGCGGTCAACGTGCGCTCTCACTTCCTGCTCGCTGCGGCCGCGCTCGCGCGCATGCCCGAGGGCGGCTCGATCGTGTTCATCTCGTCGATCGCGGGCCTCACCGCTGGCAGTCGGATCCCGGCGTACGACGCGTCCAAGGCCGCGCTCGCCGGTCTGTGTCGCCAGGTCGCGGCGGAGGGCGCCCGACACGGGGTTCGAGCCAACGTGGTCGCGCCCGGTCTCATCGACACGCCCCTCGGTCGATGGGCCACCGGCGGGCGGCCGTCACGAGCGAAGACGCCGGTGCCGCTCGGACGCCAGGGAACCGCGTGGGAGGTGGCCGAGCCCGTCGTCTTCCTCCTGAGCCACCGCGCGAGCTACATCACCAGCCAGCTGCTCGCGGTCGACGGCGGGCTCATCGGCTGTCGCGGCTGAGCGTCCGGTGGTCAGCGGCCGCTCGCACTGAAGTGCTGGTAGTCCTTGCCGCTCGACCACGCACCGCCCCACCCCCACCCCTGCGCTGAGAACGCTCGCACCGCCGCGTCCCCCGCGTGGATCATCCCGGCGTCGTCGCGACTGCGGTCTGCGTACGGCGCTCCCTCCGGCGGGTCCACGCTCGAGCCGCGCACGTACGGGTTCACCAGCGGGTTGACGTCGATCGCGCGCCCGAACGCGTGCTGAGACCACTTCGTGGTGCCCGCGACGTAGCGACAGTTGAAGCCGCTCGTGTTGTTGGCGCGCATCGACGCCTGGTCGTCACCGTCATACGCGTCGATCGGCGTCATCCGCTCGATCGGGAACCGCGCTGCGTAGAGGGCTTCGAGCACGCGGGTGACGCGCGCTGCCTGATCGACGTGCACGATGATCCGGCCGCGGTGGGGTGCGCGGTCGTACCCCCAGAACGACGCGTCGACGGCTCGCAGCAGCTCGGGTCCCACCGGACAACCCGCGCGCCACGAGGCCCCGAGCTCGGCGGCGCTCACGGCTGCGGTCGAGGAGGAGAACGCCGGTGCGCTCTCGCCGCCTGGCGCACCCGTGGTCGAGGTGGGCGCGGCGGTGGACGTGGTGGTGGTGCCTCCGGTCGTGGTCGTGATGGCTTCGACGCCCGTCGTCGACGTACCGGCCACCGGTGCGGGGTCGAGTGGCGCGTCCCGCATCACCACCAGCACGACCCCGATCGAGGTGAGCACGGCGGCCATGACGACAAGGGCCACGAGACGACCTCGCACGCCCGCAAGTGTGCCAGCACGTGGGTCACAGGAGCGGCGGGAGCGGGAAGACCTCGACCGGCGGGCCGGTGCGAGCGAGCGAGTGGTAGTGGCGCCGACGGAATCGCCAGTCGCCGTCGCGGCGTCGGTACTCGTCCTGGTACAGCCCGTAGGCCTGCGTCCATTCGCCTTCGGCAGTGCAGCGCTGCTCGCAGATGTACACGCGCCCCCTTGCCTCGTCGCCGTCTACCGAGGCGACGGCGTTGAGGATCGTGAACTCGAAGAACGGGAACGGCTCGAGGCTCGAGGCGATGAACGCGACGAGCTCGTCAGGCGCTTCGAGCTCGCGCGCGGAGCGCGTGCGCGTGTCGATGTGCACACGTGCGCCCGCCTCGAACAGCGCGGCCACCTCGTCCCAGGCTCGACGGGTGACCGCGTCGCCGTAGGAGCGCTGCAGCATCTGCACCGCGAGGAGGCTCTGCGCGTCGCGCGCCGACGGCTCACGCATCAGGCGCCCGGGCCCGGCGCTCGGAAGAACGGGTTCCACGCCGCGTCGCGGCGCTCGACCACGTCCGTCACGCTCGGGCGCGCGGATCGTCCGGCCGCGATCGCCGCGGCGACGGCGGCGCGGTTGTTCGCGAACACGAGGTCTCCGTCGCCGGCCGCCGGATCGACCCACACCGCCGCGATGAGGACGAGCGACCCGGCGTCGAGCGCGCTCACCACGCCGTTGGCCACGGTGTCGGCGACGCCGGCCGCGATGCCTGCCTGCGCAGGTCCCCAGGTGAGACGCGCGTGGGCGTCGCTCGCGATCGTCGCCTTGTTGACGAACAGCGTGAACGGCTGCACCGGGAGCCCCGGTTGCAGCACCGCGACGAACGCTGCGTGACCCTCGCGGGGCGTGGCGAGCGCGGTTGCCCACGCCTGACCCGCCGGACCGTCGCGCGGACCGAGCACCGTGTTGACGTGTGCCGCCTCGGCGCCAACCCCCACGAAGCTCTCGCCGAGCTCCATCACGCGGGCAGCGGCTCGGGCTGCGTCCGCCCGTAGCGGAAGGACTTGAGCAGCTCCGAGCTCATCGTGCCGGGCTTGGTGTCGTACCCGAACAGCGCGACGTGACGCGTCGTCGGTCCCACCACCGGGGTCACACGGTGGAGCGACCACCGCCCCTCGAAGACCATCAGCGTGCCCGGAGTCATCGGCACCGTGGTCACGAGCTCGGGTGCCTCACCCGCGAGCACGCGCGCGACCGTGTCGTACTGCTCGTCGATGCCGCCCCCCTCGCGCCAGCGCAGCCGTTGCACGTTCTCGAACTCGCCGCCCGCGTCGCTCGCCTGGATCGCGAGCGACACCACGAAGTCGGTCTGATCGAAGTGCCAGCCCAGCGCATCGCCCGCGCGCATCACCGCCAGGTTCATCGCGCCGAGCGGATCCGCGTAGCGATGGAGCGGCGATCGGCCGAGGATCCGCGCCACGAGCGCCAGCAGCGGGTCCCACTCGAAGAGCGAGCGCAACCCGGACGTGGTCGGGTGGAAGCGGTCGTAGGCAACCGTGCGGACGGCGGAGCGAGCCCAGGTGACGCGAGGGTGGCCGGCGGGCCAGGCCGTGGCGTCAGGCGCCTCGAGGTACGGGGTGCCTTGCACGTCTTGGAGGTAGGCGCCCACGGCGAGTCGCTCGCACTCGGCGACGAGGTCGGGAAGCGCCTCCGCTCGGATGAACCCCGGCAGGATCGCCACCCCGGTGTCGCGCAGCGCGCGAGCGTGCTCGTCGGCCATCGCTGCACCCGAGCCGTCGAGGTCGAGGACGGGGTAGCGCTCGAGGTCGACGAGTGCTTCAGCCTGCACGCCGGCATCCTGGCATGCGCGCCGGCCCACGGCCCTGCGCCCAGCGGTCAGGCGAGCTCGCGGGAGAGGAACCAGACCGAGAAGACCACCAGCAGCACCCCGAAGATCCGGCGCGCGAGGTCCGTCGGCACGTGCTGCGCGAGGCGTGCGCCCACCAGGGAGCCCGGAACCAAGCCGACGCCGAAGATCAGCGCGACGGGCCAATCGATGTGGCCGAGCTGCCAGTGCACGATCAGGGTCGGAAGTGCCAGCGCACCGACGGCCACCATGCTCGTGCCCGACGCCATCCCCGTGCTGAGCCCGAGCAGCACGACGAAGGCGGGCACGAGAAGGAACCCACCGCCGTTCGCGAGCAGCCCGGTGAGCACACCGACGGCGAACGCGAGCGCGACCACGAGACCGGTCTGCGCGCGTCGGGCCTCGCAGCGATCCGCGTGCCCGGCGGGGTCGGGCAGCAGCACGCGCACGCCGACGACGGCGAGCAGCACGCCCGACAGCGCGAGCAGCCAGGTGCCTGACACGACCGACGACGCCAGGGCACCGACGATCGTTCCGGGAAGTCCGCCGGAGATCGCGAGCAACGCGACTCGGCGGTCGAGGTTCCCCGACCGGAGGTAGCGGCGTGCGCCGGCGATCGCGGCGGGCAGCATCGCCGGAAGCGGCGTCGCCACGGCCATCGCACCGGGAAGCCCGATCAGCGCGAGCAGCGGCGTGGCGAACGCCGAGCCGCCGGCGCCGAAGAGCCCGAACACGGTCCCAGCGGCGAGGCCGGCGAGCAGGATCGGGAGGGGGGGCACAACTGCATCGTGCGTGACGCCCTGCCAGAAGTCCAAGACATCTTCTTGCTTGTCACCATATGATTCTCTTATGGATCTTCGCCGACTGAGGCTGTTCCTGGCGGTGGTCGACCACAACGGCTTCACCGCCGCGGCAACCGCGGAGCACGTGGCCCAGCCGGCCGTGTCGCTCGCCGTGCGGGAGCTCGAGACCGAGCTGGGCACTCCCCTGCTCATCCGCGCTCGGCGCGGGATCGTGCTCACCGCGGCCGGTGAAGCGCTCGTGCCCCCGGCGCGTCAGGCCCTGCGTGACCTCGACCACGCGAGCGCCGCTGTTGCCGCGGTCACGGGGCTCGTCGCCGGACGGCTCGACCTGATCACCCTTCCCACGCTCGCGGCCGATCCCGTCGCCGACCTCGTCGGCCAGTTCCGCGGTGCGCATCCGGCGGTGACCGTGCGCCTCGGCGCGCCGAACGACCTCGAGGCGCTCGCGCGGGAGGTGCGCGAAGGAGCCGCGGAGGTGGGCATCACCGAGCAGGGACACGCCAACCGCGGGCTCACCGAGGTGCGCCTCCGCGATCAGGAGCTTCGAGCCGTGTCGCCACCCGGAACCGTGGCGCACGCCGTGCGGATCGACCGTCTCGCCGGCGTGCCACTCGTCCTCACCCCGCCCGGGTCCTCCCTCAGAGACCTGGTGACCGGCGCGCTGCGCGACGCTGGCGTCGAGGCCACAGTTGCCGTCGAGACCGCGCAGCGCGACGCGCTGATCCCGCTCGTGCTCGCGGGCGCGGGCACGACCTTCCTCCCGACGCAGCTCGCCGACGCCGCCGAGCGCCTCGGCGCGACGGTGCGCCCGACCACGCCGCGGCTCAGCCGCACTATCGTGCTCGTGCATCGCCCCGAGCCGCTCGGGCCGGCGGCCGAGCGGTTTCGCGCGCTGGCGACCGCCTCGTGAGCCTCA
>JBQTHC010000041.1:0-39851 GCA_052390255.1 Microthrixaceae bacterium | reverse complement strand
GGCGAGGGCGCGCTTCGACGAGCTGATGGACCAGCTCCGCGAGCAGCTGGCTCAGAGCTACTTCAACCAGATGTCGGGGGCGATGCAGGACGTCGACCCCGAGTCGATGCAGCGCATGAAGGACATGCTCTCGGACCTGAACGACCTGCTCGCGATGAAGGAGGCCGGCCAGGACACCCAGGCAGCGTTCGAGCAGTTCATGGAGCGCTACGGCGACTTCTTCCCCGAGAACCCCGAGACCCTCGACGAGCTCCTCGAGCTGATGGCCCAGCGGATGGCGGCCATGCAGTCGATGCTCAACTCGATGACCCCCGAGCAGCGAGCGCAGCTGCAGGGGCTCTCCGAGCAGCTCCTCGAGGACATGGACCTGCGCTGGCAGATGGACCAGCTCGGCGGCCACCTCCAGCAGCTGTTCCCGCAGATGGGCTGGGATCGCAGCTACGACTTCTCCGGCCAGGACCCGCTTGGGTTCGCCGAGGCCGCCCAGATGCTCAACGAGCTCGGCGACCTCGACCAGCTCGAGCAGATGATGCGCGGTGCCACGAGTCCCGGCGCGCTCGCCGAGGTGGACGTGGATCGGGCGCGCGAGCTGCTCGGCGACGACGCCGCGCGCAGCCTCGAGCAGCTCGCCAAGCTGGCCCAGCAGCTCGAGGACGCCGGGCTGATCAACAACAAGGAGGGCAAGCTCGAGCTCACCCCGAAGGGGTTGCGGAAGATCGGGCGCAACGCGCTGTCCGACCTCTTCTCGAAGCTGGCGCGCGACAAGCTCGGCCGCCACGAGATCGAGCGCACGGGCGTCGGCCACGAGCGCACGTACGACACGAAGCCCTACGAGTTCGGGGACCCGTTCAACCTCCACATCGAGCGCACCGTCCGGAACGCGATCGGTCGCAGCGGGGGAGGGACACCGGTGCGCCTCACGCCGGACGACTTCGAGATCGAGCAGACCGAGCAGGTGGTTCGCAGCTCGACCGTGCTGATGCTCGATCTGTCGCTGTCGATGCCCATGCGCGACAACTTCCTCGCTGCGAAGAAGGTCGCCATGGCACTGCACGCGCTCATCTCGATGCAGTTCCCCCGCGACTTCCTCGGCCTGGTGGGCTTCAGCGAGGTGGCGAGGGTCATCACCGCGGCGCAGCTGCCCGAGGTGTCGTGGGACTTCGTCTACGGCACGAACATGCAGCACGCGTTCCTGCTCAGCCGCCAGATGCTCGCCCGCGAGACCGGGACGAAGCAGATCATCATGATCACCGACGGCGAGCCCACCGCGCACTTCGAACCGGGCATGTCCGCACCGTTCTTCAGCTATCCACCGGTGCAGGAGACGATCGACGCGACCTTGCGGGAGGTGGCGCGCTGCACGAAGGAGGGGATCCGGATCAACACCTTCATGCTCGACGCCACGCCCTACCTGCGGACCTTCGTGGAGAAGCTCACGCAGATGAACCGGGGTCGCGCGTTCTTCACCACGCCGGAGACCCTCGGCGACTACGTGCTCGTGGACTTCATCGAGCAGAAGCGCGCGATGCGCACCGGGCGCGACCGCCGCCCCGCGTAGCGCCCTGCGACGCTGCGTGGTCGAGCCCAGCAAATCCGGGCTTCCCCCTTGCGCAGCGGCCCCGGAGGGACCAAGATCACACCATTGTAATTACGGATGTGGTATCCGCCGGTCCCCGGGGGAGCCGATCCGCCCCATCCATCGAGCCGCCGTCCCACCACGGGAGGAGGGCACGTGCAGATCCCCATCTCCATCGAGCCTGATGACAGGTCCTGGCAGGACTACGCGAACTGCCTCGGTGTCGACCCAGACCTCTTCTTCCCCGAGCGTGGCGCGTCCACGCGCGAGGCCAAGGAGGTGTGCCGCGGCTGCGTGGTGCGGGAGGACTGCCTGGAGTACGCACTCGTCAACGGTGAGAAGTTCGGCATCTGGGGCGGGATGAGCGAGCGTGAGCGTCGTCGACTGCGACGCCAGCGAGCGCTGGCCCGCCGCGCTGCGTCCACCGCCTAGCGCAGTCCGCGTGCCTCGAGGCGCGCCTCGATCGTCTGCGCGGCGCTGAGGTCGAGCTCGCCCCACCGCGCCGGTGGCACGCGGTCGAGCACGTCTCGAGGCACCAGCCCGACGAGCTCTGCGCCCGTCGTCGTGGCACCGGCCGCGTGCGCGGTCGCTTCTACGAGGTCGTGGGCCTCAGCCGGACCGACCACGAGCGGTTCGGTCAGGTTCATCGACACCTGCATCCGGCCGCCGACGTCGAGGCCGAGCGCTCGAAGCGCCGGGCCACGCACAGTGGCCGCGATCTGCTTCGTGGTCGCGAAATCCGCGTCGGCCACCCACACGTTGTAGGCCACGAGGACCTCGCGGCATCCCACCGCCGTCGCGCCGGCGGTCGGGTGAGGAGTCGCCGGGCCCAGATCCGGCATGAGCGAGCGAAATGCCGTGCGGCGAACGTCAGGCAGCGATCGCTCCGGTCCATACAGGAAGCACGGAACCGCGTACGTCTCGCTCAACCACGCCGCAAAGCTGTCGCGCGCCGCGCGCGCGTCGCTGGGCCGCGAACCGGCCAGCGCGACGAACGGGACGACGTCGATCACCCCGAGGCGCGGGTGCACGCCGACGTGGTCACGGAGGTCGAGCGCCCCCACCGCGACGTCGGCAACTGCTCGGGCGGCTTCCTCGGTGACCATCGTCAGGACCGAGCGGTGGTGGTGTGGGTCGCTGTGGACGTCGAGCAGCGCGTCACCCGCGGCGCCGGCGATCCGGCCCACCAGCGCGCGATCCCGCCCCTCGCTGATGTTGACGACGCACTCGAGCACGGGGGGAGCCTCGCGCGGTCGCCTTCGCGATGCGGCCCGACGAGGGCCTACTGGTACCGTGAGCCCGTGAACCTCGGTCCCACAGAGCTCCTCATCGTGTTGATCGTCATCCTCGTGCTCTTCGGCGGCACCAAGCTGCCGCAGCTCGCCCGCTCGCTCGGCAAGGCCCAGAACGAGTTCAAGCGAGGCCTGAAGGAGACCGACGACGACGAGCCCACCACCTGATCGACCCGCCTCGACCCTGCGCCCGGCGGCTAGCGCACTGACGCGGCGCGACTGGCGCGGCGACGCTTCAGGATCCGTCGTCGCTCGCGCTCGGAGCACCCGCCCCACACGCCGTGATCGATCCGGTTGGTCAGCGCGTGCTCGAGGCACTCGTCCTTTACCGGGCAATCAGCGCAGATGCGCCGAGCCAGCTCGACGCCCGCCCCGTCGTTCGGGAAGAAGGTGGACGGCGGCACGCTCACGCATCGCCCTCGTGCCATCCATTCGAACTCCATGGGACCGCCTTCCGACGTCGACTCCTCTGTTCTACGGCACGGCGGCCGGTTTGGTTCCTCATCCGCTGAAGAATCCCTGAGAAGGCACGGGCGGGGCGCGGTGGGAACGACGCCCGCGCCGGAGAGGATGGAGTCCATGGAAGCGAACGAGTCGGGATCGGACCAGCCCGAGCCCACCGTGGTCGAGCCGCCCGCTGCGACGTGGCCGACCGAGCCCACCGTGGTCGAGCCGCCCGCTGCGACGTGGCCGACTGAGCCCGGCGTGACGCCGCCGCCCGCTCCTCCCCCCGCGCCGCCCGTGGTGGACCCCGCCCCCACCAGGGGCGGCCCCTCACCCTGGCGCACCACGGTCCTCACTGCGCTCATCAGCGCGATCGTGGCCGCGGCGGTCGCCTCCAGCCTCACGGTGGCCCTGCGAGACGACACGCCGGTCACGCAGACCCGACCCGTCGTCACCCCGATCACGACCAGGCAGGGCGGCCTCGACATCCAGGCGATCCTCGCCAAGGTGCAGCCGTCGGTCGTGGCGATCGAGACCAGCCAGACCACCTCCCAAGGGGTGTTCCAGGGGGCCGGCTCCGGGATCATCCTGAGCAGCGACGGCCTCGTCGTCACGAACGCCCATGTGGTCGGAAGCCTCGGCAAGCTCACGGTGGTGCTTCCCGACGGCACCAAGCACGAGGCGACCCTCGTCGGTGCGTCCCCCGACGACGACCTCGCGGTCATCAAGGTCGCCGGTGCGAAGGACCTCGTGGCCGCGGAGCTCGGTTCGTCGACGAACCTTCGCGTCGGTGACGAGGTGATCGCGATCGGCAACGCGCTGAACCTCGGCGGCGAGCCAACCGTGACGCGCGGCATCGTGTCCGCAAAGGACCGTGACCTCGAGGCGCAGGGCGTGCGCCTCCAGGGGCTGATCCAGACCGACGCTGCGATCAACCCAGGTAACTCCGGCGGACCGCTCGTGAACGCCGCGGGTCAGGTGGTCGGGATGAACACGGCGATCGTGGCCGACGCGCAGAACCTCGGCTTCTCGATCGCGATCGATCACGCGAAGCCGATCATCAAGGAGCTGGAGGCCGGACGCGGGACGGTCACGCCGGACCAGGCGTTCCTCGGCGTCTCCAGCAAGGACGTGAGCGACCTGAGCGAGGTCGAACGCCAGCGCTTCGGCGTCGATCGGACCACGGGCGCGTTCGTCGGCGAGATCGTGCCCGGGTCGGCCGCAGACACCGGCGGGCTCCTCGTCGGAGACGTCATCATCAAGATCGATCGAGTCGAGGTCCGCACGGCGGCACAGGTCCGCACCGCCATCACGGCCAACAAGGCCGGCGATCGCGTGTCGATCACCGTCGTGCGCGACGGCTCGGAGCGAACGCTGAAGGTCACGCTGGGTCGGCGCGGCTCGGGTTCCTGACCCTTACGAGGGGCGGCTGGGGCGATCGGACAGCCAGCCGCTACCGTGGACGCCTATGTCTGATGCCGCTCCCGCCCCGCTCGAGCCACCCCGTGCCCACGCGCGGGTGGTCTACCTCGGGCCCGTGACCCCACACTGGCGCATCGACTCGGAGTTCGGCGACCGGTCCATCATCGACGACTTCGAGCGTCGCGTGCTGGCCCGCCTGGTGCTCCTGCCGCCGCACGATCCGCAGTTCCGTCGCAACCGTGAGCGGGTGATCCGTGACGCCGAGCGGGAGAACATCCTGCTCGAGTGGGACCTCGGTCTTCCCGAAGACGCGTAGGGGCCTCGGTGGCGGACGAGCACCGCTACCTCAACCGCGAGCTGTCCTGGCTCGACTTCAACGCACGGGTCTTGGCGCTGGCCGAGGATCCGGCAGTTCCGATCCTCGAGCGGGCGAAGTTCCTCGCGATCTTCAGCCAGAACCTCGACGAGTTCTTCCAGGTGCGCGTCGCGGGGCTGAAGGACCAGGTCGCCGCAGGCCTCCCCACGACGGCCCCCGACGGATCGTCGCCCGCGCAGCAGCTCGAGGAGATCCGCGGCCGCGTCGTGGAGCTCGTCGACCGCCAGGAACGCGCCTTCCTGGACCAGGTCGTCCCCGCGCTCGCCGACGTCGGCATCCGGCTCTCGAGCTGGGACGAGCTCGACGATGACGACGAGAAGTTCCTCGTCGACACGTTCGAGAAGCGGATCTTCCCGGTGCTCACCCCGCTCGCCGTCGACCCCGGTCACCCGTTCCCCTACATCTCGAACCTCTCGCTCAACCTGGCGATGTCGCTGCGCGACCCGGTGACCGCCGAGCGCCGCTTCGCCCGAGTGAAGGTGCCGGACCTGCTCCCGCGGTTCGTGGTGATGCCCGACGGCGAGCGCTTCGTCCCGCTCGAGCAGGTCATCGCGGCCCACCTCGACCAGCTGTTCCCCGGGATGGAGGTGGCCGCGCACCACAGCTTCCGGGTGGCGCGCAACGCCGACCTGACCCTCGAGGAGGAGGAAGCGGACGACCTCCTCGCAGCCGTCGAGATCGAGCTGCGTCGCCGCCAGTTCGGTCGAGCCGTGCGCCTCGAGCTGAGCGAGGGGATGACCGACGAGGTCCGCGAGCTCCTCCAGCGCGAGCTCGACCTCGGGGAGGACGACACGTACTCGCTCTCGGGGCCGCTCGACCTCGGTGGCCTCTGGTCGGTCCATGCCCTCGATCGGCCAGAGCTGAAGGACCCGCCCTTCCAGCGGGTCACGCAAGCGCGCCTCGACGGCGGCGACGACGACGCGCCCGACCTGTTCGCGGTGCTGCGCGACGGTGACGTGCTCGTGCACCATCCGTACGACTCGTTCCGCACCTCGGTGGAGGAGTTCATCCGGCAGGCGTCGGTCGACCCGCACGTGCTCGCGATCAAGATGACGCTCTACCGCACATCCGGCGACAGCCCGATCGTGCGCTCGCTCATCCGCGCCGCGGAGCGCGGCAAGCAGGTTGCGGTGCTCGTGGAGCTGAAGGCGCGCTTCGACGAGGGCGCAAACATCGAGTGGGCCAAAGCGCTCGAGACCGCCGGCGTGCACGTCGTCTACGGCCTGGTCGGCCTGAAGGTGCACTCGAAGACCGCGCTCGTGGTGCGAGACGAGCCCGACGGCGTGCGGCGGTACTGCCACATCGGCTCGGGGAACTACAACTCCAAGACCGCCCGCACCTACGAGGACGTCGGCCTGCTCACCGCGGACCCCGACATCGGCGCGGACCTGAGCCAGCTGTTCAACTACCTCACCGGCTACAGCCGTGACGTGCACTACCGCAAGCTCCTCGTGTCGCCGCACACCACACGGGCGGGATTCCAGCGCCTCATCGAACGGGAGGTCCGGACTGCGGAATCCGGCGCGCCCGCCGGCATCACGCTCAAGATGAACAGCCTCGTCGACCAGGCCACGATCGACGCGCTGTACCGCGCGTCACAGGCCGGCGTGGAGATCGACCTCATCGTGCGCGGCACGTGTTGCCTGGTGCCTGGCGTCGCCGGGGTGTCGGACCACATCCGCGTGCGGTCGATCGTGGGCCGCTACCTGGAGCACTCGCGGATCTACCGCTTCGCGAACGGCGCAGGGCCGGGACGACCGCACTTCCTCATCGGGTCCGCAGACCTCATGCCCCGCAACCTCGACCGCCGTGTCGAGGCCCTCGTGCCGGTCCTCGAGCCTGAGCTGCAGGCTCGGCTGCAGGAGATCCTCGATGTCGATCTCGCCGACGACGTGCTCGCCTGGGAGCTCGGACCGGATGGACGGTGGGAGCACGTGGCCGCTGGCGGAACCGTCGACACCCACCTGCGGCTGCAGGAGCTCGCGCAGCAGCGGCTGCGGCGCCGCGGCTGACCCCGGTCCGGCTCAACTGTTGCGTCGCCGTTCACCCGTCGTTCACCTCCGCCCCCCTTCGACGCAATCCGGGCTCCGTAGCGTCACGGGCAACGACGTGTCGTCATGCCGATGACACCTGGTTGTCCCCAAGGAGGGAACCTTGTCCAAGAAGAAGCCTGTTGCTTGGCTTGCCGTGCTGCTCGCCCTCGGGCTCGTTGCTGCGGCGTGCGGCAGCGACTCGAAGTCTGCGGCGCCCGATACCACGGGCTCTGGTGGCTCCGCCGCCGACTGCCCGGCGGATGTGAGCGGCCAGCTGACGGTCTCTGGCTCGTCGACGGTCGAGCCGATCTCCGCCGCGGTCGGCGAGAAGCTGCTCGATTGCTCAGGCATCGAGGCAACCGTCGACGGTCCGGGAACGGGTGACGGGTTCAAGCTCTTCTGCGGCGGTGAGACCGAGATCTCCGATGCCTCGCGCCCGATCAAGGATGAGGAGGCGAAGGCCTGCGCAGACGCTGGCGTCGAGTTCATCGAGCTGAAGGTCGCCTTCGACGGAATGTCGGTGATGACCAACCCGGCCAACGACTCGGTCGAGTGCCTGAGCTTCCCCGACCTCTACGCCCTGATCGGCCCGGAGGCCGAGGGCATCGACAACTGGAAGGACGCCGCTTCCCTCGCCAGCGAGCTTGGCTCCACGACGAAGCTCCCCGACGCGAAGCTGACGATCACGGCCCCGGGTGCTGAGTCGGGCACCTACGACAGCTTCATCGAGATCGCCCTCCAGAAGATCGGCGAGGCACGCGCGGAGGCCGGCAAGATCACCGAGGACGAGGCCGCCACCACCCGACCCGACTACGCGTCCCAGGCCGACGACTCGGCGATCATCGCGGCGATGGAGGCCTCGGATGACCCGCTCGGATGGGTCGGCTTCGCGTTCGCTGAGGAGGCAGGCGACAAGGTCAAGGAGCTCGCCGTGTCGAAGGCTCCCGGCGACGAGTGCGTGGCCCCGAGCGCGGAGACGATCGCCGATGGGACCTACCCGCTGAGCCGGTCGCTGTACATCTACGTGAACGCGGCGTCGGCGGAGGAGAACCCCGCCGTCGCTGGCTACGTGGACTACTACCTGAGTGACGCGGGGATCGCGTCGGTCTCCGAGGTCGGCTACGTCGACCTTCCGGCCGACCAGATCGCCGCATCCCGGGCCACGTGGAAGGCCCGGACGGTCGGCACGACCGCAAGCTGAACCGCACAACGGCGTGATCCGCGGGCCGGCCCTCCGAGAGCGGGAGGCCGGCCCGCGGATCTGCGATCATCGCGGCGTCCGACCCGAGGACAGGAAGCGTGTCCGACCTCCCGATCCACAGCCCTCAGCTCCACGTCGCTGACCTCAGAGGCGATCCGCGCCGCGTCCGCAAAGAGGCCATCATGCGGGCGATCTTCGCGGCAGCGGCCGGTGTGTCGATCCTGATCAGCGCGGGCATCGTCTGGTCGCTCGCGCGGGAGGCCTTCACCTTCGTCACGCAGGTGGAGTGGTCGACGGTCTTGCTGTCGAAGGGCTGGTTCCCGAGGCAGGGTGTCTACGACGTGCGCACCCTCTTGGTGGGAAGCCTGTGGGTCACCGTGGTGGCGATGCTCGTGGCAGTGCCCGTCGGCCTCGGCGCAGCGATCTACCTCTCCGAGTACGCCCGCCCGCGCACCCGTAGGGCCCTGAAGCCCACGCTCGAGGTGCTGGCCGGGATCCCCAGCGTCGTGCTCGGGTTCTTCGCCATCTCCGTGATCTCGCCGTCGATCGTGCAGCCGCTCTTCGGAGCAGACCTCTTCAACCTCGTGACGGCAGGCGTCGCGGTTGGGATCCTGTCGATCCCACTCGTTGCCTCCGTCTCCGAGGACGCACTTCGAGCGGTGCCACTCTCGCTGCGTGAGGCCAGCTACGGGATGGGGGCGAAGAAGATCACGACGGTCACCCGCGTCGTGCTTCCCGCGGCGGTGTCGGGTCTCGTCGCTGCCTTCATCCTCGCGGTCTCGCGGGCGATGGGTGAGACCATGGTGGTGTTCATCGCGGGCGGCGCCGCCGGAAACCAGGTCTTCGAGCTGAACCCCTTCAAGCCCGGTCTCACGATGGCCGCTGCGATCGCGACGCAGGCGCAGGGCACCGATCAGGTCGTCGGCGAGAAGCTCACGTTCCAGAGCCTCTACTTCGTCGGGGCGGTCCTCTTCCTGATCACCCTCGTGCTCAACATCGTCGCTGACCGCTTCGTGCGCAGGGTTCGGGAGCGCTACTGATGGCGATCGCCACGACGCTCGGGAGCAGCGCTGAGGCGGCGACGCGGAGCGTTCGAGCCCAGCTCACCGCGGGCAAGGCCGACGTGAAGGGGCTCCTCTTCAGGCTCCTGCTGCTCGCGTCGCTCGGTGTGTCGATGGCCGTGCTGGCCGTGCTGTTCTTCGACGTCGGCACCACGGGCGCCACGGTCTTCACCACCCGCGCGGAGGCGTTCCTCTCCCGAGGGCTGAGGACGAGCGCGTCGGCGGCGGGCGTGTTCCAGGCCCTCCGAGGGACGTTCTGGATCGGGGTGTTCGTGGTGACCCTCGCGTTCCCCATCGGAATCGCCTCGGCGATCTACCTCGAGGAGTACGCGTCCAAGGGACGGCTGACCCGGTTCATCGACATCAACATCCGGAACCTGGCCGGTGTGCCGTCGATCGTCTACGGGATCCTCGGTCTCACGATCTTCGTGAACCGGCTGTCCGGTCTCACGGGAGGTCGATCCGTGATCGCGGCCGGCATCACGCTCGCGATCCTCGTGCTCCCGATCGTGATCATCACGAGCGCGGAGGCGCTTCGAGCGGTGCCGAGCGCCCTTCGTGAGGGCGGATACGCCGTGGGAGCCACGCGTTGGGAGGTGACCCGCACCCAGGTGCTGCCCTACGCCCTCCCCGGCGTGATCACCGGTACGGTGCTCGCGCTCGCGCGGGCCATCGGTGAGGCCGCTCCCTTGCTCCTCTGCGGCGCCGTCACCGGCTTGCTCCCCGGCAAGGAGGGGCTGCTCGACATCTCACAGCTCGATGACCGGTTCACGGCCTTGCCGATCGTGATCGCTGACTGGGCGCGAACCCCTCGCGCCGGCTTCGATGAGATCGCTGCAGCCGCGATCATCGTGATGCTCGCCATCGTGCTCGCGATGAACACCGTTGCGATCCTGCTGCGAACCCGGTTCGAGAAGAGAAGGACGTGACCTCCATGGCTCCCGACACCGGTACCTTCGACGCCGGCGGACAACCGTCGGTGGAGACCGGTCGCGAACCCCACACCGCCGACGAACCAGCTCGCGAGATCGTGTTCGACGTTCGTGGTCTGAACGTCTACTACGACGGCTTTCGAGCAGTGCGTGATGTCGAGATCCAGGTCGATCGCAAGGAGATCACCGCGTTCATCGGCCCGTCCGGCTGTGGGAAGACGACCGTCTTGCGTTGCTTCAACCGCATGAACGACCTCATCGACACCGCCCGGGTCGAGGGTTCGGTCACGTATCACGGGGTCGATCTCTACGACCGTGAGGTCAACCCGGTCGAGGTCCGTCGGCGCATCGGAATGGTGTTCCAGAAGCCGAACCCGTTCCCGAAGTCGATCTACGACAACGTCGCGTACGGTCCCAAGATCGCGGGAGTCAAGGCGAACATGGACGATCTCGTCGAACGCGCGCTGCGTGGCGCGGCGCTGTGGGATGAGGTGAAGGATCGCCTCAAGGCGTCGGGGATGAGCCTCTCCGGCGGTCAGCAGCAGCGTCTGTGCATCGCTCGGGCCATCGCCAACGATCCCGAGGTCCTCCTGATGGACGAGCCGTGCTCTGCACTCGACCCGATCGCCACCGCTCGGATCGAGGACCTCATGCAGGAGATCAAGGATCAGTACACGATCATCATCGTGACCCACAACATGCAGCAGGCGGCCCGAGTGAGCGATCGCACGGCCTTCTTCACGGCGGAGGTCAACCCCGAAGGCGACACGCGAACCGGGCTGCTCGTCGAGTGCGACAGCACCGACAAGATGTTCTCCAACCCGACCGACGAGCGCACGGAGAACTACATCACGGGACGGTTTGGATGACCCAAGAGCGCGACATGGCCGAGATCCGCTCGACCTTCCACCACCAGCTCGACGAGATCCAGCGCGACCTCATCCGCGCGGCGGCTCGGGTGACGGAGACGATCATGCGGGGCACCCGAGCGCTCTTGGACCTCGATCTGGGCGAGGCCCAGGCGCTCATCGAGAGCGACGACGAGATCGATGCACTCACGCTCGACGTCGAAGAACGCTGCTTCACCGTTCTCGCGCGGCAGCAGCCGGTGGCCGGCGACATGCGCGCCATCGTCACCGCGATCCGCCTCACCTCGGAGATCGAGCGCTCCGCCGATCTCATGGTGAACGTCGCCAAGGCGGCACGCCGGTTGTACGGCACCGAGGTGCCTGTCCCGTTGCGCAGCCTGTTGCAGGCGATGGCGGCCGAGGCGGTGCGGCTGTTCCAGCTGGCGATGGACGCGTACGCGCAGGGCGACGCCACGCTGGGCGGCGCGCTCGACGACATGGACGACCGTCTCGACCAGCTCCACAAGGACTACATCCAGGCGATCCTCGAGGTGCACGCTGACGTCCGGGATGTGCAGGTCGCAGTGCAGCTCGCGCTCGTGGGCCGGTACTACGAGCGCATCGGGGACCACGCCGTGAACATCGGCGAGCGCGTCCAGTACATGGTCACCGGCTGGCTGCCGGAGCACTCCGGCGCCGCCCGACACGCGGCGCGCGTCCAGGCCGAGGCAGACGCAGCACAGGAGGGGGACCCCGGCGCGTGACCGCTGCCCTCGGGGTCCTCGTGGGCGTGCTGCTGTTCGCGCTCGTGCTCGTGCTCGTGGCCCAGCAGCGGACGGCCCGACGGCTCCTCGCGGCGGGGCGCCAGCTCGCGGACGAGGTGGTGGCGAGCGGCTCGGGCCTGGCCGAGGCGACATCGGTCATCGAGCGCGTGGTGGATCGCACGCTCACCCGCGGGCAGGACGTGTCGATCGCAGAGGCACGTCTGGTGCGCGCGCTCGGGGCGATCCCGCAGGGCGTCGTGGTGTTCGACGCGCAGCAGCAGATCGTGTTCCGGAACCGGTCCGCCGCCGGGTACCTGGCCGTCCGCCACTCCGAAGCGCTGGTGGAAGAAGCGATCACCGACCTCGCGCGCAACGTCATCGAGGGCGCCGCTGCCGCACCCACGCGAACCGTCGACCTCTTCGGACCGCCGCGCCGAACGGTGGTCGTGCAGGGGCTGCCGCTCGATCACGCCGGTGAGGAGGTCGGAGCGCTGGTGGTGATCGAGGACATCACGGAGCGTCGGCGGCTGGAGGCGATCCGACGTGACTTCGTCGCCAACATCAGCCACGAGCTGAAGACCCCGGTTGGCGCGCTCGGCCTGCTCGCGGAGACCTTCGTCGCCGAGGACGACCCGGCGGTCGCTCGCCGCCTAGCGGAGCGGATGCTCCATGAGTCCTTCCGGGTGGCGCGGACGATCGACGACCTCCTCGAGCTCTCTCGGATCGAGGGCGACGATCGGGCGACTCGCGAGGAGATCGCGATCGATGCCTGCCTGACCGAGGCGGCCGAGCGGGTGAGCGGGGCGGCCGAGCAGCGCGGCATCTCGGTTCAGGTCGAGCCCCCGAGCCCTGGCCTGGCGGTGAGGGGCGACCGTCGTCAGCTCGTGTCGGCGCTCTACAACCTGCTCGACAACGCCGTGAAGTACTCCGAGTCCGGATCCACGGTGCAGGTGAGCGCTCGCGGGCTTGCCGACTCGGTGGAGATCGCGGTGGAGGATCATGGCGTGGGGATCCCCCGCCGGGACCTCGAACGGGTCTTCGAGCGCTTCTACCGAGTGGATCAGGCCCGAAGTCGTGAGACGGGCGGCACCGGGCTCGGTCTCGCCATCGTGCGCCACGTTGCGAGCAACCTCGATGGTGAGGTGCACGTGGAGTCGCGGGAGGGAGAGGGCTCGACGTTCACCTTGCGCCTGCCGGCCTGGGTGCCCGACGCGAGCGGAACGAGGTGAGCTCGACGTGGCGGATCCGACGGTGACCGTGCTGGTGGTGGAGGACGAAGAGTCCTTCGTGGAGGCGTTGACGGTGGGCTTGAAGCGGGAGGGCTTCCGCGTGCAGGTCGCGCGTGACGGCGCCGAGGCGCTCGACGTGTTCGACGCCGTGGCGCCTGATCTCGTGCTGCTCGACGTGATGCTCCCGAAGCTGTCAGGGCTCGACGTGTGCCGCGAGCTCCGCCGGCGCTCGGACGTGCCGATCATCATGGTCACGGCCAAGGGTGCCGAGATCGATGCCGTCGTCGGCCTCGAGGTCGGCGCGGACGACTACGTCACGAAGCCGTACCGACTCCGTGAGCTCGTCGCGCGCATCCGGGCGGTGCTGCGCCGACGAGCTGGCGATGCCACCCCGCGGCCCTCTGGTGAGCGCCTCGAGGTGGGCGATGTCGCCCTCGACCCGGAGCGTCACGAGGTGGTGATCCGTGGAGCGCCGGCGACCCTGCCGCTGAAGGAGTTCGAGCTGCTCGAGCTGCTCCTCGCCAACGCGGGACGCGTGCTCACGCGTGACACGCTCATCGACCGGGTGTGGGGGTCCGACTACGTCGGTGACACCAAGACGCTCGACGTGCACGTGAAGCGTCTGCGCGCCAAGGTCGAGGCCGACCCGTCGAACCCCGTGCGGATCGTGACGATCCGTGGGCTCGGGTACAAGTACGAGCAGCCGCGCGCCTGAGGCAGCGTCGGGGACCTGGAAGGTCGACCCCTACCATGGGCCGGATGCCCGACGCGGACGGCTGGACGCCGCTCTCCCGACCGCACACGCGTGCCGGCGCCGAGGCCTTCCACCTCTCACCGTTCGCGCGACTGGCACGGTCGCACGCGTTCGGGGCTGCGGGCGACGCGCTCGTCACGATCGCGCTCGCGAACTCGTTGTTCTTCGACATCGACCCGAACGACGCGCGCTGGAAGGTGCTCCTGTACCTCGCGCTCACGATGGCGCCACTTGCGGTCGTCGCACCGTTCATCGGTCCTGCCCTCGACCGTTCGCGTGGCGGACGGCGCTGGATGATGATCGGCACCCACGGCGTCCGAGCGCTCGTGTGCCTCGTGATGCTCAACGACCTGAACAGCCTGCTCCTGTTCCCAGAGGCGTTCACCGTGCTCGCGCTCGGCAAGGCCTACGGCGTGGCGAGGAGCGCGATCGTCCCGAGCGTGGTCCGCACCGACGCGGAGCTCGTGGAGGCGAACTCGAAGCTGCAGCTGCTCTCCGGGCTCGCCGCGCCCGCTGCAGCCATCCCCGCAGGCATCGCGTACCTCATCGCGGGGTCACCCGCTGTCCTCGCTGTTGCGATGGTGGCGTACCTGCTCGCGATGCTCGCCGGACTGCGCGTGCCTGCGACGCAGATCGCCGAGGCCCCGGCGTCCGCGGCAGAGACCGCGGAGCTGCACGGGATCGGGATCCTGCTCGCGGCATCCGCCATGGGGCTGCTGCGGGGCATCGTGGGGTTCCTGACGTTCCTGCTCCTCTTCGACCTGCGCGACGGGCCGACCTGGCACATGGGCGTCGTCCTCGGGTTCACGGGGCTGGGCGCGGTGCTCGGCTCGATCACCGCCCCCGCCCTGCGTCGAGCGACCTCCGAGGAGCGGATCCTCGTCATGGCGCTCGGCGCGGTCGTGGTGGTGGGCCTCGTCGCCACGCGGCTCGACGAGCTCGTCGGCTCAGCGGCGATGGCCGCGACGGTCGCCGTGGTCGCCACCTGCGCCAAGCTCGCGTTCGACTCCCTCGTGCAGCGCGACGCGCCCGACGCCAACCGAGGGCGCTCGTTCGCCCGCTTCGAGGTGCGCT
This sequence comes from Microthrixaceae bacterium, assembly GCA_052390255.1. GTDB lineage: Bacteria > Actinomycetota > Acidimicrobiia > Acidimicrobiales > VFJN01 > VFJN01. The sequence goes on along the minus strand of JBQTHC010000041.1, from coordinate 24,845 downwards.
TTCAGCTCGTGTGGGTGGTGGGGGCCGTCGTGCCGGTGCTCACCTCGATGCCGCTGCGCCCCGGGCTGGTGATCATCGTGGCGACCGCCGGCTTCGCGCTCGTCTCCTACCTCGCCGGCCAGCGCGCCCTCAGCCCCCAAACCCCGCGTTCTTGAGTCGTTTCGTCACGGTCTTCCGAACGAAACGCCCCAGGAATTCGGGGGTGGGGTTGCGTGAGCGTCAGTCGTCGTCGAGGTCGAGGTCGATGCGGGCGAGCCAGAGGCCGGGCGCGTCGACCTCCGCGGGCGTCGGCAGGTGCGATGCGTCCACCCACAAGCGGCGCAGGCCTTCCTCCCCGGCTCGCTCGAGCACCCCGTCGACGAAGGCCGAGCCGCGGTCGTAGGTGGCCTGCGAGAGCTCGAGACCGAACAGCCGCTCGACGAAGCGGTCGGCCTCCGCAGCTTCCACGCGGCGACGGCGCAGCGCCTCGGTGAGCATGCTGTAGTCGGAGATGAGCTTCCCGCCGACCAGGTCGAGGACGTGATCGACCACGCCTTCGACCACTCCGACGATCGCGTCGAGCTGCGGGCGCAGAAGCGCCTGGTCCGCAGACGTGATCGCACCGAGGATCACGTCGGGTGAGCCGATGACTTCTTGCAAGCCCGCGAGCGCCGTCGGATCCGACGGGTCGATGTGGCCGATCCGGTCCTCGAGCGCACTGAAGTCGTTCGCGAAGCTCGATACGTACCGCGTGAGGAGGTCGTCGAGCCGCGCGCGCACGTGCGGGACGCCGAAGATCGCGTGGTGCGCGATCTCGTTGACGCAGATCCAGAGCCGCAGGTCGTCGGGCGGCAGGCTCCACTCCGCCGCGAACACGTCGAGGTTCGGGACGATCAGGAGCAGCTCGTCGGCCCCGTGGCCCACCTGCGGGCGCGGGATCGGGAGGTCGTACTGACCGAGGCTGCGGCGCGCGAGGTGACCGACCATCGAGCCGGCTGTCATCGCGAGCATCATCGGTTGCAGCATCGCGAGCATGCCGCCGAACATCCCCGCCATCGGGTCGTCTGGATCGTCCGGCTCCTCATCGGCTCCGTCCGCGCCCGGTGCGAGCGAGGCGGACAGCCGCTCGACGAGGGGGCGATACGCCTCCAGGCTCGCCATCACCCAGCCGGTGCGGTTGACCGGCACCGCGGCGACGATGCGGCCTGACTGTGCGGTGCGCAGGCCGGTGACATCGGCGACGTGCAGGTCGGCCACGCGAGCGAGCTGCTCGATGCGCATGCGCTCCATCGGGTCCACGTTGGGTTCGCTCTCGCCGCCGGTGGCCACGCTGACGGCCACCTGACGGGCGTTGTCCCACGGCAGGCCGCCGCCCTGTCCGAACATCCGGGCCAGATCCGCGAGGAAGGGGATCCCGCCGAAGGGGTCGCCGATCGGGTCGTCGTCGCTCACGGTCGTCGGGGTCGTTCGCTTGGCACCCTCACATGGGGCATCGTAGAGCGATGGCATCTGAATCGGACCGCGTGCGAACGGCCCCGCCGGCCCCGCCGAGTGCCGTCGTCGTCACCGGCGCGGCCAGCGAGCTGGGCCATCTGACGTGCGCCCTCGCGCTCGTCGACCCGCACGTGTCCAACGTGGTCGCGATCGACCGCCGCCCCCTCCGTCGTCTTCCCGCGGGGATCGAGTGCCATCAGCTCGACCTTGCCGAGGCCGACCTCAAGCCGCTGTTCGAGGGCGCCACCGCGGTGGTGCACCTCGCGCAGGCCGACGGGCCCGCACTCGGCGAGCCGATCGATCGAGCCACCGGCGAGGCCGAGCTCACGAAGCGCGTGCTCGACGCGGCGTCCGCCGTGGGCGTCCAGCACGTCGTGCTGCTCTCCAGCGCGATCGCGTACGGCGCGTGGGCCAACAACCCGGTGCCGCTCACCGAGGACGCGCCGCTGCGCCCCAACCCGGGAGTGGCAGCCGCGTCAGAGAAGGCTGAGGCGGAGCGGGCCGCAGCGGAATGGCGCGACGATCACCCGGGGACGACCGTCGCGATCCTGCGTCCGACGGTGACGGTCGCCGCCGGCGGCAACGGCTGGCTGGCCCGCGCGCTTGCGCGCGCCACGTCGCTCCCCGTGACCGACGACGAGCCGCCCGCGCAGTTCCTCGACGTCGCTGACCTGGCCGCCGCGGTCGACTTGGCGCGCAGCGCGCGGCTTGACGGTGCTCGCAACGTCGCACCCGACGGCTGGATCAGTGGCGACACCGTCCGCGCGCTTGCAGGGGGCGGTCCGCGGGTGCGCCTGCCCGAGCGCCTCGCGGTGCGGCTTGCGGGGATGCGGTGGCGCTGGGGTCTCACGCCGACGCCGCCGGAGCTGCTGCCGTACACCGTTCACCCGTGGGTGATCGCCAACGATCGCCTCAAGGCCGACGGCTGGTCGCCCGCGTCCTCCAACGAGGAGGCCTATGTCGGCGCGCACCGGGCGGGGCCATGGGCAACGCTCAGCCCCCGGCGCCGCCAGGAGATCGCGCTGGGCGCGGCGGCGGCCGGCATCGCTGGCGCGCTCGCCGGTGCCGTGGCCCTGGCGCGACGCCGGCGTCGCTGACGGGGCGGCTCAGGGGAGCTGGGCGAGGGTGATCGTCACCTGCGCACTGGCGCCGGCGCGCCTGTAGCGTATCACCACGACGTCGCCTGGCTCGTGGGCGCGCAGCTGCACCACGAGCGCGGCCACCGAGCCGATCCGCTGCGCGTCGAGGCCGGTGATCACATCGCCTGCGCGCAAGCCCGCGCGCGCCGCGGGACTCCCCGCGGCGACCCGCTCGACACGGGCACCACTCGATCCGACCTCGGTGACCTGCGCGACCGTGAGCTCGGCACCCTCGACTCCGAGCCAGCCGTGGACCATGCGGCCTGTCGCGAGGAGCTGCTCGGCCACCCTGCGCGCGACGTCGATCGGCGTCGCGAAGCAGAAGCCCCCGCCTTCACCCGCTGAGGCGGCGGTGGTGATCCCGATCACGGTGCCGCTGCCGTCGACGAGCGCACCGCCCGACGCTCCCGGCGCGATGGGCGCGTCGGTCTGGATCATGCCGTGCAAGGGCACCCCATCGGTCACGTCGAGCCGCCGGCCGAGCGCGCTGATCACGCCCGTGGTCACCGACGCCGGCGTCGCGCTCTCGAGCGGCCAGCCGATCGAGATCGTCGGCTGTCCAACCTTGAGTCCTTCGGCAGTGCCGAGCACCGCGACCGGGAAGCTGGCGCCGACGACGTCCAGCAACGCCACGTCGGTCACGAGGTCGAGGCCCACCAAACGCCCCTCGAGGCGTCGGCCGTCCTGGAGCAGCACCCCGATGGCCGTCGCGCCCGACACCGACCGCGCGCTCGTGAGGATGAGGCCGTCGTCGCGGTAGAGCACCCCTGAGCCGGTGACCGCCCCCGAGGGTCGCTCCACGTCGAGTCGCACGATCGCTGCGCTCACGCGCTGCGCAACCGCGTCGACGCCGCGCTCGCTTCCGATCATCGGAGACGACACGACAGGGGTGACAGCGACCTTCTCGACGATGTGGCGCTCCACGACGCGTGGCCACAGCGAGCCGGTCGCAGCGATCGCGCCGGCCGACAGCGCCGCACCGGCGAGCCCTGCCGCAGCGGCCGTGGCCCAGGTCGCGCCTCGCGGTGGGTGGCCTGCGCGAGATCCTGACGATCGGTCGCGCGGGGGCGAGGCGTGGTGCGCGAGCTCCGAAGGGTGGCGCCACAGTCGGTCGTCGGGAGGCAGCAGGGGCGAGCGAGACGCTGGGTCGTCTGCGTCGTCGTCGTCCGGGCCCATCCGGCAAACGGTAGTGGCGGCCTCTGCCGAGAGGACCGCGGGCCACCTACAGTGGCGCGAATGGATGCCGCGCTCCTCGCTCCGCCGTCGGGCGATGTGTGGATCGGGCTCTCCGGCGTCGAGCTTCCCGTGCAGGAGGTCGCCCGGTGGGTCGGTCAGCCGAGCTGTGGGGCCACCGTCATCTTCACCGGCACTGCACGCGATCACGCCGAGGGTCGACCCGACGTTCGGCGTCTCGAGTACGAGGCCTATGAGGAGCAGGCTTGCCGTCGACTCGCGCTGGTCGCCGACGAGGCCCGACGACGCTGGCCGGCGATCGGTCGGATCGCACTGCTCCATCGCACCGGCGTGGTCGAGCTCGGCGCGGAGGCGGTCGTCGTCGCCGTTGCCGCTCCGCACCGCGCCGAGGCGTTCGAGGCAGCGCGCTTCGCGATCGACGAGCTCAAGCGCACCGTGCCCATCTGGAAGCGCGAGACCTGGGCGGGCGGCGAGAGCTGGGGACTCGAGGCGCAGCACCTCACCGAGGTCGGACGAGCCACCGGTGAAGGCTCGTGAGCGCGCTCGGCTTCCTCGCCATCGTCGTGGTGGTGTCGGCGATCGGCTCGTTCATCCTGTGGCTGCAACATCGGTCACCCAGCACGGTCGAGTCAGGGATCGAGGCGTTCCAGCGCGAGATGGAGGCGCTCGCCCCACCGGAGCAACAGGACCCGCGCCGGCGCGACGGCTCGAGCTGACGTCCGATGGCCCGCGACCTCGCGATCGACCTCGGCACCGCGAACACGCTCGTCTACGAGCGAGGCCGCGGCATCGTCCTCAACGAGCCCACCGTGATCGCGCTCAACGAGCGCACCCAAGAGGTGCTCGCGATGGGCCAAGAGGCGTGGCAGATGATCGGCCGCACGCCCGGCTACATCGTGGCCGTGCGACCGCTGCGCCAGGGTGCGATCACCGACTTCGACATCACGCAGCGGATGATCCGCCTGCTGCTGCACCGAGTCGGCGTGAACCGGTTCAACCGACCACGTGTCGTGATCTGCGTGCCGTCGGCGATCACCGAGGTGGAGCGGCGCGCAGTCACCGAAGCCGCTCGGCGCGCTGGCGCAGCCGAAGCCCAGCTCATCGAACAGCCGATGGCGGCGGCCATCGGTGCGGGCCTTCCGATCCACGAGCCGGTGGCGAACATGGTCGTCGACGTCGGTGGCGGCACATCGGAGACAGCGCTGATCTCACTCGGCGGCGTGGTGGCGTTGAAGGCCGTGCGAATCGGCAGCTTCGACTTCGACTCCGCGATCACCGCGTTCATCCGGCGCGAGTACGGCATCGCGGTCGGTGAGCGAACGGCGGAGGACATCAAGGTGGCGATCGGGTCCGCCTACCCGGTGCGTGACGAGATCAAGGCGGAGGTGCGAGGGCGGGACCTCACGAGCGGGCTCCCCAAGACGATCATCCTGTCGCCCGACGAGGTCCGCGAGGCGATCGAGGAGCCGGTGTCCGCGATCTGCGACTCGGTGGTCGCGTGCCTCGGCATGACGCCACCGGAGCTCGCGCAAGACCTGATCCTCAATGGCGTGAAGCTGGTTGGTGGGGGAGGGATGCTCGCGGGGCTCGATCAGCGCATCGCGAACGCGGCCGACGTTCCGGTGCACCTCGTGGACGCGCCGCTCGAGTGCGTCGTCCTCGGCGCAGGTCGCTGCATCGAGGCCTACGACAGCCTCAAGGTGATGTTCATGGGGTCGAATCGCTGACCTGCGGTCAGCTCAGGTCCTCCGCGGCCTGCCTGACCTGCCAGTCGCGGTCCTCGCGAGCGCGCGAGAGGGCCGCCTCCACCGCCTCGCCCTCGAAGGGTGCCAAGGCGATCACGGCGCGCCGTCGCACCGTGGCCTTGTCGGCGGTGGCGGCCAGGATCGCCGGCAGCCCGAGCGGGTCGCCGATCGCGCCGAGCGCCGCGACCGCCGCCTCGCGCACGAGCGCATCGGCGTGGTCCGTGGCGAGCGCGGCGAGGCGCGCGACCACGCCGGGTTCCGCGGGCTGCCGCTCGCCGCTCGCCCATGCGGCAACCTCCGCCACGGTGGCGTCGTCGCTCGCCAGCGCGCCGGCCAGCGACGGCGGCTGGTCGCCGGGGCGTGCGGCCACGGCTTCGCAGGCGCGGCGCTGCACCACCGGCGACGGGTCCGCGAGGGCGGCGCTGAGGTCGCCGGCCGTCAGGGCTGAGATGCGCTCCAGCGCGCCGATCGCCGTGGCCCGAACCTGGGGAGATGGATCGGCGAGCGCGGCTCGGGCGAGCCCCTCGTCATCTCCGTGCCCCGCGAGCGCCGTCGCGCGCCGGCGCGACGACTCGTCGTCGGCGGTCATCCCAGCGCGTGGTCGATCAAGGAGACGACCGCCACGACGATCGCACCGAGGGTCGCGGCGGCGAGGGTGCCGAGGAGCACGATGAGCCCGAGGAGCGCGAGGGTCGAGCGCAGCCGCTGCAGCCTGGTGGGTGGCTCGTACTCGACGAACTTCGCGGCCATCAGGGATGAGAACCTCCGGATCGGAACGATCGCTTCACGCGCGAACCGTGCCCGGTGCGACCGTGGCAGGCTGCTGGCTCGGGCACCCGCCCGGGCGAGGTGACCAGGACCCTGCACATGACCAGCGCCGGCATCGACGACAGCGCATCGGGGCTCACGCTACCGCTCGAGGGGGACGCGGCGGAGCCCTGGATGCGTCGCCACCGCACCGGCGTGCGCGTGGCCATGGTGGTGGCGGCGCTGGTCACGTCTGCAGTCGTCGGCGCCGCGGTGATCCCCGTGCCGTACTACGCGCTGAGCCCCGGATCGGCTCGACCGGTGAGCGAGCAGGTGCTCGTGGAGGGTGTGCCGAGCTACAAGCCGGAGGAGTCGATCGCGTTCACGACCGTCAACGTCGGTCCGACGACCCTGCTCGAGGCGCTGGTCGGGTGGCTCGACGCCGACGTCGACGTGATCCCCGAGGACAAGGTGCTCGGGGATCGGTCGCAGGCGCAGAACCAGCGGTACAACGCGCAGCTCATGGACAGCTCCAAGCAGGTCGCGATCACCGTCGCGCTCGAGCACCTCGGATATGACGTGCCGATCCGCACGACGGGCACGGTCGTGCGCGAGATCCTTCGTGGCGCGCCCGCCGATGGCGTCCTCGAGCGGGACGACGTGATCGTGGCGGTCGACGGGAACCTCGTCGACGAACCGGGTGAGATCGGTTCGCTCCTCCAGCCTGGCGGCCCCGGCGCGACGCACGAGCTGTCGATCGAGCGCCCGGCCGGGACCACGTCGATCCGCAAGGTGCCGGTGACCACCGTCGCCGCGAAGGACGACCCCGCCAGGGCGATGATCGGCATCGACGCGGAGGACCGCATCGTCGGGTTCGACTTCCCCATCGACGTCACGATCGACTCGGGCAACGTCGGCGGGCCGTCGGCTGGCCTTGCGTTCACGTTGGCCCTGCTCGACGTGCTGACCCCCGGCGAGATCACGGGTGGCCACCGCGTCGCCGTGACCGGCACGATCTCGCTCGACGGGAAGGTGGGTCCGGTCGGCGGCGGAGCGCAGAAGGCGATCGCGGTGCGCGACGACGGCTATGAGGTGTTCCTCGTGCCCTCCGACGAGCTCGCGGAGGTGCGAGCCACCGTGGGAGACGATCTCCGAGTCATCCCGGTGGATACGCTCGCGGAGGCGCTCGAAGCGCTCGCGTCGCTCGGAGGGAACGCTGGGTCGCTCCGCCGCAGCGGGTGAGGGCTACTGCATCCTGAGCGCCCGAGGCGACCGCACCGCTCCCGAACCAGGCAGGTCACAGGACACAGATGACGGCCACCGAGGTGCAGCTGCAGTTCGCGGCGGAGTTCGCGCTCTTCCTCGTGGCACTCGCCGGTGTGGGGTTCGCGTTCCTGCGGGCGGACCTCCTCGTGGACCGCCCGCCTGCACGCTGGGCGGTCGCCGCGGGCTTCGGTCTCCTCGCCGCCGCCGCCCTCCTGAGCGGCGCGCTCATCGTCGACGACCCCGCCGCCGCTGGCGTGGTGGGCCTTCGCATCGCCGGTGTCGGCGCGCTCGCGGTGGCCTCGCCGAGCTGGCGCACGCATCGCGGCGGACGCGGGCTGCTGCTCATCGGGCTCGTGGCCATCGCGCTCAGCGAGCTGGGCCCCGTCCTCGGCGACCCGGGAGTCGTGCTCGACGTGGCGCGCGGCGTGGGCGCGCTCGCGGTGGGTGCCGCGCTCGTGGTCGCCAGCACCCGCGCCATCTCCGCACGGATCGCGGCGTCGGCCTCCGCGATCCTGTTCATCGTCATCACCGTCCTCGCTGTCGCGCTCTTCGCGGTGATCACGGACAACGTGGAGACGGAGGCGGTCCGGCGCTACGGCGCTCGTGCCGACACCGAGGCACAAGCGGCGGCGCTCGAGGGCCGCAGCGTCCTCGGGCGAGCGTCGTTGCTCGCCTCGGCGCTGGCACCTGCGAACAGCGCGCTGTTGCCCGACGTGCGCACGCTCACCGGCGCGACGCCGCCCGACTCGCCCGAGGCGCTCGCTGCCGCGGGTCGCGTGACCGACGCTGTTCGCGGCTTCCTGGTGCGCATCACGGACTCCGACCCGCTCCTCGGCCCGACGCTGATCCTCAGCCCTCCGGTGCTGGCGGAAGGCGAGCCGATCCTGGCTGGACGGGTCGACGTCACCGTGGCCGCTCAAGCGACAGTGCCCGTCGACCCCAACGTCGTCACGGAGATCGCGGGATCGACGGTGGTGCAGCAGGCCCTCGACACCCGTCAACCAGCGCAGTCCGTGGCAGTGGTCGGCGGCGAAGTCCTCGCGCTCGCAGCAGCGCCGATCGCGCCGAGCGCCACGGAGTTCCTCGGCATCGTGCTCGTCACGCGCCACCTCAACGACGACTACCTGGCTCTCCAGGCGGCCCCGATCGTCGCGGAGCAGGCCGGGTCCGGCATCGCGCTCGCGGGCCGCGACGGGTTGCTCGCCACCTTCGGCCCGGCGCCGCCCGCGGACGCGGCCCGCGCCCTCGCCGTCGCCGCCATGGATGGCACCGGCGACACGCGGCGAGACGTCGGCGCGCGCCTCGCCGTCGCGCGGCCGGTGCTCGGCGCCGACGACGTCCCTGTCATGGCACTGATCCTGTCCCTGCCCCGGACGCAGATCGACGCCGCGCGCGAGGACCTCTACCGCGTCCTGTTCCTCGTCGCGATGGGAGCCGCTGCGGCCGCGCTCGCACTCGCCGCAATCGTTGGCGAGCGCATCGGCGGGGGCCTGCGCCGGCTGACCACCGCCGCCGTCGCGATCCGCGAGGGCGACCTCGGCGCGACCGCCGGGCTCACGACCGACGACGAGCTCGGGGCGCTCGGGGCCACGTTCGACTCGATGGCCGGATCGATCCGCACGATGACCGACGACCTCCGGGCCGCAGCCGACGACGAGGCTGCGCTTCGTGGACGCCTCGAGGCCGTCGTGGCCGGGATGGGCGAGGCGCTCGTGGCCGTCGACGCCGAGGGGTCGATCACGGACTTCAACGCCGCGGCCGAAGAGCTCTGCGACCTCCCTGCGAGCGCGGCCCGCGGCCGCCCCGTGGAGGAGGTGCTCCACCTCGTCGCAGAAGACGGGTCAGATCTGACGGGCCGCGTCGGCCGTCGGGTCGTGGAGGCATGGAATGCCATCGGAACCATCGTGCAGACGAGCGGCCGCGAAGTCCCCGTCGTGGTGTCCGCAGGTACCCTGAGAGGACCGGGAAACGACGTCAACGGCGCGGTGTTCGTGCTCCGCGACATGCGTCGTGAGCGGGAGCTGGAGCGAATGAAGACCGAGTTCCTCGCCAACATCAGCCACGAGCTGCGCACCCCCCTCACGCCGATCAAGGGCTTCGCCTCGATCCTGCAGACCCGCAAGCTGCCACTTGAGCGAACCCGCGGCTTTGCCGATGAGATCATCATGGCTGCGGACCAGATGGAGCGCGTCATCGGCCAGCTCGTGAACTTCGCGACCATCGTCGGCGGTCGCCTTTCGCTGGATCCTGAGCCGCTGGCGGTGCGTCCCGCCCTCGACGACGCGGTCAAGAGGTGGAAGGCGCGCGTTGACGGCTCCCACCAGATCGTGCGTCGCGTGGCCGCAGGCGTTCCCGCGGTGCGCGGCGACCGCAACTACCTCGCCCAGTCGCTCGACGAGCTCATCGACAACGCCGTGAAGTACTCACCCGATGGCGGCAAGGTCACGCTGTCCGCCTCGCCGGTCACCGACGAGCCCGGGTCCTGGGTGCGGATCTCGGTCGCGGATCAGGGCATCGGGATCCCCGCCGACCGCCTCGAGTCGATCTTCGAAGAGTTCACCCAGGGCGACGCGTCTGCGACCCGACGGTACGGAGGCCTCGGCTTGGGCCTCGCGCTCGTGCACCGGATCGTGCGCGCCCACGGCGGCGAGCTCACGTGCGAATCGGCCCCGGGCGCCGGTAGCCGCTTCTCGATGGTCCTCCCGGCCGCCGAGCGCGGGTCGCGAGGGTCCTCGCCGTGAACGCGCGCCGTGCGCTCGTCGCGGTGCTCGCGCTGGCGCTGCTCTCGCCGGCTGGCTGCGCCAAGAAGGAGCCCGCAAAGGGCGAGGCGCGGCTCGAGGTCGACGGCACGGCCCTCGTGGAACGACGCGACGGCACCGAGGAGGAGGTGTCCGGCAAGACCGACCTCCGCGCGGGCGATCGTGTCGAGCTGCGCCGAGGGACCGGCACGATGGTGCTGCGCGGCGGCGTGCGGATGGAGCTGCGCTCGGGTGCCGGCGAAGCAGGCAACTCGGCGGTGAAGATGGGCACCACGCCGGTGCTCGAGGCGGGCGATCTGCTGGTCACCTCGCCGGGGCGCACCGAGGTGTCCGCCGCCGGCACGGTGCTCACGGTCGACACCGGCGCCGCGCAGGTCTCCCGGATGCTCGGGATGGGCGTGGCCGCGTATGACGGTGTCGTCCACGTCGACTCCGCTGGCGTCACGCGCGAGGTGCGTGCGCTGCGGGAGATGCAGGTCCCTGCGCTCGGCCAGCCCCCCACGACCGCGCGCCCGCTCGACTACTGCGCGAACGACCCGTGGGACCGGCGCTTCCTGGGGTCGGCGATCGACCTCGGCCGGCGACTGCAGACGATCGCCAACGGGTACACGAGCAACCTCGCGCGCGGTGAGGGGCGCACGCCCGGGTTCTTCCGGGCGGTGCTCCCCGGCCTCGACGACGAATCGGACTTCGGCGCACAGCTGATCGACCCGGCCAAGCCTCCCGGCGAGACGCTCATCGGCGCGGCGATCACCGAGCTCGGCCGCAGGGGCACCTTCGCGAACCGTTGGAGCTCGGTGTTCGGCTTCCGCGACGAGGGCGCGGAGTGGGGTCTCGTCGCGCTCGACCAGGGAGTGTCCGGCACACCGCTGCTCGGCGCCATCGAGCAGGCGGTCGGGTCCTCGCCGCTGTTGTATGCCGCGCCCGGAGCGTCCCGCGTCCCGGGTGGCTCGTCCTCGCCGACCACCTCGCCCGGCGGCGGCCCGAGGACCCCGACCACCACCGCACCGCCGCCGCCGACGCCCACCACCTCGCCGCCCACGACCCAGCCGCCTGGACCGCTCGACCCGCTGCTCGATGTGGTGCCCGATCCGGCCGGTGACGTCGTGTCGGGCTTGGTCGGCGGGCTCCTCGACACCCCCTGACCGAGCACGCCCCGACTGCCGGTGCGCTCGACGCGAACGGCGCACGTCCGCCGCGCCAGCGGTGACGAGTCGTACCATCGGGGATCCATGGTCGACCCTCCCGCACCGCAAGACATCGCGCGTCGCAGCTTCGTCGTGGCTCGCCGCGGCTACGAGCAGCAGGAGGTGCGTGGGTTCTTGCACGAGGTGCAGGCGCTCGTCGAACGGCTCACGCGTTCCGAGCGCGACCTGCGCGAGCGCGCGGAGCGAGCCGAAGCGCGGCTTGGCACGGTCGACCACCCCGACGAGTCGACGCTCCTCGAGCAGCTCGGCGCGGAGACCACCCGCGTCCTCACGTCCGCGCACGAGGCCGCTGCGGAGATCCGCACGAAGGCCGAGGCGTCCGTCGAGCGGATCGTGGCCGACGCCACGGCCGAAGCCTCCGCGATCCGCGCCGCCGCCACCCAGGAGGCCGAGGCTGTCCTCGAAGCGGCTCGTGGCGAGCTCGAGCGCCGCAGCACCGAGGCCGCCGACGTCGCCGAGCGCATCCGCGGCGAGGCGATCGAGCAGGCGGAAGCGCTGCGCGAGGAGGCCCGTGCCGAGATCGCCAAGCTCGAGGCCGAGGCCGAGCAGGTGATCGCCCACGCCCAAGCGCAGGGTCGCACGATGGTCGCCGAGGCGCAGGCCGTTCGGGAGCGGGTCCTGCGTGATCTCGCGGTGCGACGCAAGCGCGCGCGGCAACAGGTCGAGAAGCTCAACGCGGGCCGCGAGCGGCTCCTGCAGGCGTACGAGCTCGTGCGCCGCACGATGGACGAGGCCACCGACGAGCTGAGCGTCTCGCTCACCGACGCACGCGTGGCCGCGAACGAGGCGGCGCGCCGCATCGAGCTCGAGGCCGACCTGACGCTCGAGGAGCTCGACGCGGAGGTCGTCGCGGTCGCCGCGTCCAGCCTCGTGATCGGCGAGCTGGACGACGACGAGTCTCCCGACCTCGACACCGCCGACGATCTCCATGCCGACGAGGCGCCGGGCCCGCTGTCGGGCGAGGTCCCGGTGGTCGACTCGGCGTCCGAGGCTGCGTCGGGCAGCGCCACTGCGACTGAGGATGCCGCGCCGGCGCAGGTGATCGACCTCGCCGCCCCGACCTCGGAGGCGCCCGTCGCCGGCGAGACCCTCGTGCTCGACGACCGTCGGGGGCGTAAGGGCCGGCGCAAGCGCGGCTTTGAGGGGCTCCCGCCGGGGGAGCTCACCGTGGTGGCGCCACCGAACCCCGACGAAGGCGTCCGTGTCCTCGACGAGCGGCCTGATGAGCCTGATGAGCCCGATGAGCCCGACGAGGGTCCGGACACCTCCGACGCCGTCGGCGCCGAGGAAGCGGTCGATCCCGAGCCGGCGGTGGTCGTGGACCTCGAGGATGTCGACGAGTCCGTCGAGGAGACCTCGTCCGCCTCGTCCACCGACGACGTGTTCGCCCGCCTTCGTGCCCAGCGCGAGCAGACCGCCGACGAGGCGCCCTCCGCCGACGAGGACCCGGTCGAAGCGGCGACCGAACAGACGGCGGAGGAGGAGCATGAGGACGCGCCCGTGCGCGAGACCGCGGATGCGGGAGCGTTCTCGGCGCGGGCCGCCGCGGTCGCGGGGATCGAGCGCGACGTGGCTCGCGGCCTGAAACGCGCGCTCGCCGACGAGCAGAACGAGGTGCTCGACCTGCTGCGTCGCGCCAAGCCGAAGCAGGCCGACGAGCTCCTGCCGTCCGCGGAGGACCACGCGGCGCGCTGGGCTGAGGCCGTCGCACCCGCCCTGGAGGCGGCCGCCGCGGCAGGCGCTGCCGCGTTCGGGGGCACGCCGCAGCCAACCGCTGACCTGGCGGGCGACCTCGCGCACACGCTCACCGCGCCGCTGCGCGAGCGCATCGAGCGCGGCTTCGTCGCGGCCGACGGGAACCTGGACGACATCGCGGACCGGGTGCGGGCGCTGTACCGAGAGTGGAAGGGGCAGCGGCTCACGGAGACCACGCAGGGCTTCATCGCGGCCGCCTACGCGCGCGGTGTCTTCGACTCGATCGCGGCCGCCACCCCGGTGCGCTGGGTCCTCGATCCATCGGCGAGCCCGTGCCCGGACTGCGACGACAACGTGCTCGCCGGTGCGATCACGAAGGGTGAGGAGTTCCCTACGGGGAACCCATGCGCGCCGGCCCATCCTGGTTGCCACTGCCTGGTGCTCGCCGCGCCCGCCTGATCCCGGCGCCCCGCTGGCGTCCCGGCCCACCGCGGCGGCGAGCCACGGATAGCCTCGGCCTCCATGCGAGCACCGACCGACATGCCCCGTCGTCCGCCGCGGTCCCCAGGCCGCGGGCGTGCGGCGCTCGTGATCGGCGCGGTCGTCCTGTTCGTGGTCATCGCGTCGCTGCGCGGGATCGCCGGCTTCTACACCGACTACCTCTGGTTCGACTCGCTGCACCTCGCCGGCGTGTGGAGGGGCGTCCTCGGGGCGAAGATCGCGCTCGCGGTGATCTTCACGCTGGCGTTCTTCGTGCTCATGTGGGTGAACCTCGTGATCGCCGACCGGCTCGCACCCCCGTTCCGCCCGGCCGGGCCTGAAGAGGAGTTCATCGAGCGCTACCACGAGATCATCGGCGGTCGCACCGCGCTGGTCCGGGGCGGTGTCGCGATCCTCCTCGCGCTGATCGCTGGACCCCCCGTGTCGGGGGAGTGGAACTCGTGGCTGCTCTTCACGAACGGCGGCAGCTTCGGCGTGAAGGATCCGCAGTTCAACACCGACATCGGCTTCTACGTGTTCAAGCTGCCGTTCCTGAGCTTCGTCACCGGCTGGCTGTTCGCGGCGCTGCTGATCGTGCTCATCGTCACGGCGGTGGCGCACTACCTCAACGGCGGCATCCGGGTGAGCGCGCGGCACAACCGGGTCACCCCGCAGGTGAAGGCGCACCTGTCCGTGCTCCTCGGCGTGCTGGCGCTGGTGAAGGCCGGTGGGTACTGGCTGCAGCGCTTCGACCTCACGGTGTCGACCCGTGGCTTCGTCGACGGCGCGGGCTACACCGACGTGCACGCGCAGCTTCCCGCGATCAACCTCCTGCTGCTGATCTCGGTGGCGAGCTTCGCGCTGTTCATCGTGAACATCTGGCGGCGCGGATGGACGCTGCCGATCCTCGGTGTCGGCCTCTGGGCGTTGGTCGCGGTCGTCGCCGGCGCGATCTACCCGCAGTTCGTGCAGCGCATCCAGGTCACCCCCAACGAGCCAGACCGGGAGCGCCCGTACATCAAGTACAACATCGCCGCGACGCGCGAAGCGATCGGCCTGGCGCCCGAGAACATCGAGGTCACGCCCTTCGCGCTCAACACCGACAAGAACAAGATCGACCTCACTGCGAACGCCGCGTCGGTGCGCAACATCCGCATCTGGGACCCCTCGCCGGCGGTGCTCGGCAAGACGTTCCCGCAGCTGCAGCGCGTGAAGGACTACTACCGGGTCAACGACGTCGACGTGGACCGGTACGAGATCGATGGCGTGCCCACCCAGGTGGTGCTGTCGGTGCGCGATCTCAACACGAGCGGCGTCCCGCGCAGCTCCTGGGCGGCGCGATACCTCACCTACACGCACGGCTACGGCGCGATCGTGGCGCCCGCGAACGCAAAGGAGCCGAGCGGCGAGCCGTCGTTCGTGGCGCGCGACGTGCCCTATGCGACCGATGCGCCCGAGCTCGAGCTCGACCAGCCGGCGGTGTACTTCGGGGAGAACCTGTCGGGCTACGTCGTGGTCGGGTCGAAGCAGCGAGAGCTCAACTACCAGGACGACAAGTCGACGCAGTACGCGGCCTACGAAGGCGCCGACGGCGTGAAGCTCAACAACCTCGTGCGCCGCGCCGCCTTCGCGCTGCGCTTTGGCGACGCGAACCCGCTGATCTCCAACCAGATCACCGGCAAGTCGAAGCTCCTGATGGTGCGCGACATCCGTGAGCGCGCCGCCGCGCTCGCCCCGTTCCTGCGCTACGACGCCGACCCGTACCCGGTCATCAGCGAGGGTCGGATCAAGTGGATCATCGACGCGTACACGACGACGGACCGCTACCCGTACGCCGAGCGTGCCAACACCACGCAGGTCGATCCCTCGAGCGGCCTGCACGGCAACTTCAACTACGCCCGCAACTCCGTGAAGGCGGTGGTCGACGCGTACGACGGCCGCGTCGACTTCTACGTGATGCCGGTGAAGGATCCGATCATCGCCGCGTACCGCAAGGCGTTCCCGGAGCTGTTCACCGACTTCGCGGAGATGCCGCTCGATCTCCAGGACCACCTCCGCTACCCGGAGGACCTGTTCCGCGTGCAGACGAACATGTGGAGCCGCTACCACATCGACGATCCGGACAGCTTCTACACCGGCAACGACTTCTGGGACGTGGCGCGCGACCCGGGCACAGCGGGTGCGGGCACCGGAACGCAGACCACCGACAGTCAGGGCAACGTGATCGCCACGCGCGATGCGCGCATCGATCCGTACTACCTGTTCACGCAGCTCCCCGGCTCCGACAAGCCGGAGTTCATCCTGCTGCGTCCGTTCGTGCCGACGTCGCGCGGCGACGACAACCAGCTGCTCACCGCGTTCATGGTCGGCCGGAGCGAGCGGGACACGTACGGGAAGCTGCAGGTCTTCGTGATGCCGCGCGACAACCTGCCGAAGGGCCCTGCGCTCGTGCAGGGCGAGATCCAGCGAGACCCATCGGTGTCCCAGGACGAGACGATCCTGAGCGGCAAGGGCTCGAAGGTCAGCTTCGGCAGCCTCACTGCGATCCCGATCGACGGCGGGCTCGTGTACGTGCGGCCGTTCTACGTCACGTCGACGCAGACCGAGGTGCCGGGCCTCGAGAAGGTGATCGTCTACTTCGAGGGTGACGTCGTCATCCGTGACACGCTGCAGGAGGCGCTCACCGCGGTCTTCGGCGACGCGCCGCCGACTCTCGAGGAGCCCGACGGTCCCGCGAAGCCGCCGGACCAGCCGACGGGGACCGTGCTGGAGCAGGTCGCCAAGCTGGTCACGGAGGCGAACGCTCTGTTCGCGCAGGCCGAGGATGCGCTTCCCGACTTCGCGAAGTGGGCTGACCTCAACCGGCAGGCTCGGGCCAAGATCGCGCAGGCCGAGCGCCTGCTCGAAGATGCCGGGGGCGGCGGCTCGACCACGTCGACGAGCACGACCACGACCACCCGACCGGCGTCCGCATAGCGCCGATCACGGCCGCATCGGGTTGCCGCTGCGGAGGCCCGCCGGTACAGTCACCCGTCCACCACAAGTCGACGCGGGGTGGAGCAGTCAGGTAGCTCGTCGGGCTCATAACCCGAAGGTCGTAGGTTCAAATCCTACCCCCGCCACCACATAGCTGCAGCCGAACGTCCAGGGTCGGAGGGTCTCCGACAGGATCAAGGTTCAGCACGAGATCGAGGGTCCGGTAGAGCCGGGCCCTCGTTTCGCGCTCGGCCTCGGCCAGGAGTCCAGCGAGGTCGCCGGCGTGCTCGAGCGCCTGGTGGATGTCGTCCGCGCTGAGGGGTGCGGGTCGGTGGTCGTCGGCGTTCCAAGCGGCGAGCGTGGCCTGGGCGGCGGCGAGGTCGTGCTGGATCTGCCGGGTCGTCCTGGTGGCGAGTTCGGGATCCATGCCGGCACGGATGGCGTCGAGCACCCGGTCGAGCTCGACGGGCAGCTCCCGGACGGCTCGTCGAGCGGCCTGGACCTGGGCCGGTTCCGGGGGCGACTCGGGCTCCGCGTCCAGGACGGCTGCGATGGTGTCGGCCCGGTGGCCGGGGTCGGTGATCTGACCGAGCCACGGGTCGAGAGCGGCGAGGATGCGCTCTTCTCGCACGGCGGTCGTCGTCGGATGCCCGTCGGTCTCGGCGTAGTCCGGTCGCTGGGCGTTGCAGCGGTAGTAGGGCTTGCCCTTGAGGGTGGCGCCGTGCATCGACCGCCCGCAGGCGGCGCAGCACAGCATCCCGGCGAGCAGGTACTTGCCGGGCTCGGCCCGGGGCCGGCGGCGCTGCGGTCCGCGCGTGTTCGTGATGCGGGCGTTGACCCGGTGCCAGAGGTCGGCGTCAACGAGCGCCGGCCACGCGGGTTCGTCGCTGGTGACCCACTCGCCGGCCGGCTGCCACCGTTGGCGGCTGGTGGTGCCAGCAGCGGGGTCGGTCGGGTCGAGTAGCTCGTCCTTGCGGCGCTGGCGTCCGGTGACCTGGTGGCCGAGGTAGCGCGGGTTGGTGAGGATCGCCCGCACCGCCGAGCCGCCCCACACGCCCGCGGACCGTGGGTGGCGGGTCGGGCCAACCTCTCCCGGGGAGGGCAGGCCGTCGCGCTCGAGGATCGTCGCGATCGACCGGTAGCCGACGCCCTCATCGAACAGCTGGAAGATCCGCCGCACCACCGGAGCGGTGTCACGGTCGGGCTCGAGGACCCGGAGCTTGATCCCGGCCGTGGCCTTCTGACGTTGCGGGTGGGGCTGGTCGGTGTCGACGAGCCGGTACCCGTAGTTGGGTCGGCCGCCCAGCCAGCGGCCCGCGGCGCCGTGGGCGAGCATGGCGTTGCGGGTGCGGATCTGGAGGCGGCGCCGCTCGGCCTTGGACAGCCCCCCGAAGAGGCCCATGAGCATCTCGTGACCCTCGCTGTCGGGGTCGATTCGACCACCGAGCTCGGGCACCCACAGCTCGATCCCGTAGTGGGTGAGCTGTGGGAACACGAGCTGGAACTGCCCACCCGAGAACGCCCGCTGAGGCTCGGCGATCACCACCGCCGACCACCCCCGCCCGGGGTTCGCCGCATCGGCCAGCAGCCGGGCTGCCTCCGGGCGACGTGCCCAGGGTCGCTCCCGAGTCACGTCGATGTCGTGGTAGGTCGCCACGATCGTCCCGCCAACCGGAGTGACGAGCCGGGTGGCGATGTCGAGCTGCCAGCGCTTCGAGTCCTCAGGCGACTGATTGTCGTCGGTGCTCGTGCGGACGTACGCCGCACACGCCAGGGAGGGTGAGCTGCTCATCGCTCCAGTCTCGCTCGTCGGGTTCTCCGGTTGCTCCGAGGTCGTGCGCTGCCAGGTACGCCCGGATGATCTCGCCCAGCACCCCGGCCGCGCTTGCCGGGATCGTCGTCGCCACGGGGCCCTCGACCCGCACCGTCGTCGCCGCCGGGCCCCGACCTGGCGTGCTGTCCGTTCTTGCCTCCACGACTCATGACCCAGCGCCGACCGGCGATGGCGTTACAGGACCCTCGCCGGAACCCCGTCGGCGGACAGGCCGCGGGCTCCGGAGTCGACCGCCGCCGATCGGGACGAGCGCAGGATCAGCACACAGATAGGCACCAAAGGTGTGGACCCACTCCCGGGCCGTTCGCCCGGGACCTCCAAGCCGATGCGCGGGAGCCGCCGCCGATCCCCTGGCGGGGCGTCCTCGGTTCGCCGGCCGGGCCGCTGCGGTCGATCCGCGAGCCGGCGCGCGGCCGTGTGCGAGCGCGACGCTCAGCGCACGAAGTGGGCAACGCTGAGCGGACGGGACCGACGCCGCGGCGGCGTCCCCGCCGTCGACGAGGTCCCTGTCCGAAGGAAGTCTGCGAATCGGGAGCAAGTCCGGGAGCAACTCCGGGAGTTCGAAGTGCTGCACCGACGCCGGGAACGCGCGGGGATCCTCTCGGTCCTGGTGGCGTTACCTAGCCCTCGCTCGACTCGGAACTGGGAGGCGCGTCGTCGGAGATCGTCACGTCCTGCTGGCTGTTGAGGACGAGCTCGGTAGCGGCCTCGACAGCCTGGTCCTTGAGTCCCTCCGCTCGGACCCGTTGACCGGGCGGGAGTTCGAGCATGTCGACGCCCGTGATCTCACGGATGGCCGGATGCACTGTGCCAAGAACGTCCGAGAGATCAACTGCCTTCTTCAGGTTGTCCAGCTGAAGAGACTGCATTTCGAGCTTGTGGCGCTCATCCCGGCGCTGCTCCTCGCTGCGCTGGTGGCCGACTGTTTGCACCTTTGAGGCGGCCTCTGCGGCAGAAGCAACGGCGTTCGATACGCGCGTGACCACGTAGGCGACTGTCCCGGCGATCGCTACCCCACCGACGAGAATCACCTCGAGGGGGTTCGCGAACTCAAGGTGCTGCACTCGCGGCGTTGGGGTCGGGGGCGCCGACTCGCCGAGGGCAGTCGTCAACGAGATGTCGACCAACCCTCGGACGCTCTCGAAGAGGTCGAACGTCGTCCTGATTGCGCCCAGGACATGCGAGAGCGAAGCCTCCGGGCCGAGGTTGATGACGACGCGGGTCGAGGTGAGGTCGAGAGGTGACTGCGGGAGGATCAGGTCTGTTTCGAGCAGGCTGCGGAAGGCGAGGACGAGATCGATCTCCTCTCCGCGATCGAGCGCTTCGGTCACCTCGACGGCGCGCTCCACGCCGACCGTGTCGAAGACAAGCACGCCCTTGTCGTACTTGGTGGCGCGTGCGGCCTCTAGGGCATCGTCGGATCTCTGCACGCGCAGAGTTGCGTAGCCCTCCGATACCCGGCCGATCTGGCCGTTCAAGGTCAGAACGTCACGAGCCCTTGGCAACAGCAAACGGCCGGGGCTCGCTACTTCGCGGTCGGAGTAGCGAGCGCGGTCACCCTCGTCGAAGATCGATTCGTTGGCATGCCGGATGTCGAGCCGATTGATCGACACGTAGTCCGAGTAGCCGAGCCGAAGGAGCTTGCCGTAGTGCTTGTACGTCCGGTCCGAGATCGGCTCGCGTCCTCGGGCGGTCAGGGCAGCGTTCAGTTGATTGCGAGAAACGCCTCCCGACCTGGCGAGGAAGATCTCCCAGCCAGTGAGTGCGTCCTCGAATCGCGCCATTTGACCGAGGCTATTGGGTGCGAGGCGCGCATGGCCGCGATCGGGTCATGGGACCGTGATGCCGCGGGCTGGGAGCACCGACCACGTCAAGGCATGAGTCGCCGATGCGGCGAGCGAAGTTGAAACGACGTCGCTTCGCCGGAGGCGGTCATCGGCCTGGGCGCAGAGGGCAAGGATCTTGCGGAGGTAACGCACAAGGTCACCTTGAAGCGACCGGTCTGGCCACACGATCTCCACCGGGTGGAGCCGGTTCCGATTGAGCGAGGGATTCGCCGTGCTGCTCTCGTAGTCAAGCAGCGGGAAGCTCCTTAGGAACCAGTAGACGTACTCCGGGTCATTGCCATGGAAGTCCTTGACCCAGAGGGTCGTGTCGTGCGGCCAGTAGTCCTCAGGGATCCAGTGCACCCGTCCCACGGAGCCCTTGCGCCCGATGACTACTCCCGGGCCACTACACGCCGCCTGGTCATGGTGACTGAAGACCCCGCCCGAGGACACGACGGGGTATGGCCCTGGGCGCTGCTGGCTCTTTGTGATGTCGAAGCCCCGCTGAAGAGTGATCTGGTCGCCCAGCTGGCATCGCGTCCACTGATCAGCCGTTCCGATCCCGAACTGGCCTGTTGTCGCTAGGTCGAGGACAGCTTCGCGCAGCGCCTCGGTGCCGTCGGTTGAGTCGAAGAGGTTGACCCAACTCGCGTGGATCCGCTCCCAGGCATGACGGAGGTCGTCGGGGGTTTCGGCTTCGGTGAGGGCGTGGAGGGCTGAGCTTCGGAAGTGCATGGTTACGCGGTGGCGGTGCTCCTGGCGGGCTTCGAGCTTGTCGCACAGCCCTCTCAGCTCGTCCACCTTGGCCACGATTCGCTGCTGTTCGGCCAGCGGCGGCAACGAGATCGGGATCGCTCGGAGGTTCCCCGTGGAGACACGCTTCCGGGTCGTTCCAGCGGCGACCGCTTCGACCCGTGACCGCATGGCCGGCGAGTTCATGAAGAGCGCGAGGTACGCCGGATCCATCCCCACCGGGCTGCACCGGGCGATCGCGATGTCAACGACAGTCACGCAGGCTTGGTCGAGGCCGGGAAAGACGCATGCCCGCCCAAGCGGATTGGGAAGTCGAGCGATCAGAACATCGCCCGGCTCAAGCGGAGTGCAGTTGAGTCGCTCCGAGGTCTCCTGTGTGAGATATCTAGCGGACTTGTCCTTGAAGTCCCCGACACCAACATCGGCCAGTTGGATGAGCCGGACCGCCCCTGACGGGTCTTGATCCTTTGACTCGACCCAATCACCGTCGGTGAGGTCCCACGTGACTGCCGATGAAAGCGGTGCCAAGGTCCACCCGCCTGGCAGCGTCTCGTCCTCGAACGAGATCTTCGGTGGCCGCTTCGGCCGTCCCAATATGCCGCCGTCGACAAGGCGTTGTCGGGCTTCGTGGATGCGATGCAGCAGTTGCGATGCCGGCTCGTCACTGGGCATCTGTTCTACGAGCTGACCGCTGACGGCCAGCTCAAGCACGAGATCCCGCAGTCGCTGAATCCCCCCCGGCGCCTCGGCGATGGTGGCGAAGTTGTCAAGGAACGTCTGGGCGTCCATCAGTTGCGCAGCAGGGCTTCAGCGAGGGCTGACCGCAGAGCCTCGCGGGCGGCCACGACCTCGGCAGTAGCTTCCTCGTAGCGAGCGAGCAGGACATCAGGGTCCTCGTGGCCGTCGTCGACCACGTTGGGGTTCGTGATGTCGAGGTTGTAGCCACCAGCGGCGATGTCCTCCGCAGTGACCTTCCAGGCCCGCTCGCTCTCCTCCCGGTTCGCCCACCATGCCTTCTCGGGGTCGAACTCTTCGATCCGCATGGGCTTGGTCTTCGAGTAGCTCTTGTAGCCCTCGGGATACGGGTGCTCGTAGAACCAGACGTCCTTCGTCGGCTCGCCCTTGGTGAAGAAGAGAATGTTTGTCTTGATCGTCGTGTAGGGGGCGAACACACCCTTCGGGAGTCGGACGATTGTATGGAGGTTGCACTCTTCGAGCAGCCGTTGCTTGATGCGGCTCTTGATGCCCTCGCCGAACAGGGTCCCGTCGGGGAGGACGATGGCGGCCCTGCCGCCGTCGCGGAGCAACTCCATGACGAGGACGAGGAACAGATCGGCGGTCTCTCGGGTGCGGAACTCGGCGGGGAAGTTGTTCTCGATCCCATCCTCTTCCATCCCGCCGAAAGGCGGATTGGTGACGATGACGTCGACCTGGTCCTTCGGCCCGTAGTCGCGTAGCGGTCTGGCAAGCGTGTTGCCGTGGCGGATCTGCGGGACCTCGATGCCGTGGACCATGAGGTTGGTCACACCGAGCAGATGGGGGAGTGCCTTCTTCTCGACGCCTCGGATGCTCACCTTCAGCTCCGCGAGCTTCGCCGGTGTGTCTGCCTGCGGGCGCACGTGCTCGAAGCTCGCGGTGAGGAAGCCGCCCGTTCCGCACGCCGGGTCGAGCACGGTGTCTCCGAAGCGAGGGGCGACCATGTCGACGGCGAACTGGGTAGCGGCGCGAGGTGTGTAGAACTCGCCTGCGTTACCGGCGCTCTGCAGGTCGCGGAGGATCTGCTCGTAGATGTCGCCGAACAGGTGGCGGGTCTTCGACTGGTTGAAGTCGATGTCGTGGTTGATCTTGTTGATGACCTGGCGCATCAAGGTGCCCGACTTCATGTAGTTGTAGGCGTCCTCAAAGACGCTGCGCAGGACCTCGGCGCGCTCCCTCGCCTGGCCGGTGAAGTGCGCGACGTTGAGGTCCTTGAAGATCGGGAACAGGGAGTTGTCCACCAGATCGAGAAGGTCGGCGCCCGTGGGTGCCTCGGTGCCGACGAGGTCCTCGTTGGCCCAGGCGTTCCACCGCAGGTGCGATGGGACTGGTGACTCGTAGTTGTCGTCCTCCAGCTCGGTCTCGATCTCGAGGTCGCTGAAGATCTTGAAGAAGAGCATCCAGCCGAGTTGGCCGATGCGCTGCGCGTCGCCGTCGACCCCGGCGTCCTTGCGCATGATGTCCTGGATGGACTTGATCGTGGTAGCGAGGGACAACGGAGCTCCGGATCAGGCGGGTTCGTAGAGGGCGGCGTCGATCTCGCTCAGCGCGGCGAGGTACTGGGCTCTGCCCCCGAAGCGTCCTACGAGCTCGACGGGTGTTCCAAGTTGGGGGAACGGGTCCAGCTTGAGCACCTCGATAGCGCCGAGGGCACCGGGGCCCTGGTCGGCGTACTTGTCGAGCAGGGCGGCGATCACCTCGCGGGCCGGCTCGCCGTACTTGGTGAACACGTCGCGCTTGCGGACGTTCTCGACCCGCTCCTGGCGGGTGAGGGCGGGCTGGTCGAAGGCGACGTGGCAGATCAGGTCGAACGGGTCGAGGTCCTTGCCCGACGCGTCCTCGAGTGCTTCGAGCAGGACGCCGCGTTCGAGCAGCTCGTCGACTATGGCCTGCTTGCGGTCGGCGGACTTCCACCGCTTGAGGAACTGGTCGAGGGTGGCGAACTCCTCTTGCACGGTGCGGCGGGTGTAGTCCTTGAGTGACTCGGTGATGAGCTTGCCGTCGCGGTCGTAGTACTGGACCCGCTCGGCCACCACCGTGAACTTCACGCCGCTCACCACATATACGTGGCGGTCGTCGGCGTCGTCCTCGGCGTCGTCGTAGATGTGGTCCGGGTCTTCGAGGACCTCCTCGATCTCCTCGTAGGCGTCGTGCTCCGCGGGAACCTCAGGCGGGGTGACGTCCTCGTCGCCCTCGGGCACCTCGTAGATCTGGATCGGCGGGCCGTCCCAGTCGGGGTCGGCGAACAGCTCGGTGGCCTTGCGGAAGTCGAGGATGGTGAAGAAGTACTTGCCGTAGTCGGGTCGCAGCCGGGTGCCCCGGCCGATGATCTGCTTGAACTCGGTGAGCGACTGGATCCGCTGGTCGAGTGCGATCACGTGGCACGTCTGGGCGTCGACCCCAGTGGTCATCAGCTTCGAGGTGGTTGCGATCACCGGGTACGGCCGTTTCGGGTCGATGAAGTTGTCGAGCTGGGCTTTGCCCTCGTCGTTGTCGCCGGTGATTCGCATCACGTAGCGATGGTCGGCCTGGACGAGCGGGGCGTTGTCCGGCACGTTCACCAGGGCCTGTCGCATCCGTTCGGCGTGGTCGATGCTCTGGCAGAACACGATCGTCTTGTTCATCGGATCGGTGCCGTGCAGGAACGAGCTGATCCGCTCGGCCACGAGCTTGTCGCGCTCGGGGAAGACGATGTCGCGGTCGAAGTCCTTGGCGTTGTAGATCCGGTCCTCGATCTGCTCGCCGGCGTCGTCGACTTGGCCCTCCTCGGGACGCCACCCCAGCAGGTCGTGGTCGAGGTCCACGCGCACCACCGTGTAGGGGGCGAGGAACCCGTCTTCGATGCCCTGCTTCAGCGAGTAGGTGTAGACGGGATCGCCGAAGTAGTGGATATTCGAGACGTACTTCGTCTCCTTCGGCGTGGCAGTCATGCCGAGTTGGATGGCGCCGTCGAAGTAGTCGAGCACCTCACGCCAGGCCGAGTCCTCCGCGGCA
>JBQTHC010000040.1:0-21186 GCA_052390255.1 Microthrixaceae bacterium | reverse complement strand
GCATCCTCGTGGACGGCTCGCCGGTCGCCACGGCCACCGTCAGGGTGAGCGAGCTCGAGTACGTCCGCTCGATCCTGTCGTTCACGATCGAGTCAGCCGACGGCACCCAGCTGCTCCACGTCGAGCGGGAGAAGGCCGGCACGCTCGTCACGCCTCCGGTGCGTCGGGCAGTCGCGGAGATCCGCGCGATGCATGCCGGTGAGACGGTCCGCGTCCGGGTCACCACGAAGCCGGCCGTCACCGTGCTCGCGCGGGTCGAGGAGGTCGCCGGCTTCGGTTGGCAGGCGTGGACCGGCGCGAGCGC
Source organism: Microthrixaceae bacterium (assembly GCA_052390255.1). Classification (GTDB taxonomy): domain Bacteria; phylum Actinomycetota; class Acidimicrobiia; order Acidimicrobiales; family VFJN01; genus VFJN01. The sequence goes on along the minus strand of JBQTHC010000040.1, from coordinate 20,882 downwards.
GAGGGTCGAGCCCGTCACCACGTCGGAGTCGCGACTCGGCAACGGCGTCATCACCGTGGAGGTCGACCCCGACGACGGCACCTTCTCGATCGACGGCCATCGAGGACTGGGCGCGCTCGTCGACGGCGGTGACGTGGGCGACACCTACAACTGGTGCCCGCCCGACGAGGAGCTCCTCGTCGATCGGCCCACCGCGGTGCGCGCGCGGGTGGTCGAGTCCGGACCGCTGCGGGCGCGGCTCGAGGTGGTGCGCACCTTCGCGCTCCCCACCCACGTGGAAGGCCCGCGCCGCGTCGGCGACGCGGAGGTCACCGTGACCACCCTGCTGGAGCTCGAGGCCGGTGCGCGGCACGTGAGCGTGCAGATCGACCTCGACAACCACGGCATCCGAGACCACCGCCTCCGCGTGCACCTCCCGCTGCCCGAGCGCGCCGCCGCCTCGAAGGCGGAGTGCGCGTTCGCCGTGGTCGAGCGCGGCCTCGTGGCCGAGGGCGGGCCGACGGAGCTGCCACTTGCCACCTACCCCTCCCGGCGCTTCGTGTCCGCGGGAGGCCTCACCGTCGCGCACGAAGGCCTCCTGGAGTACGAGCTCGTCGACCTCGACGACGCGGAGAGAAGCGCCGGCACCCTTGCGGTCACCGTGCTGCGCTGCACGGGGATGCTCTCCCAGGCACCGATGGCCACCCGTCCCCTGCCGGCCGGACCGTTCACGCCGATGGAGGGGCCCCAGCAGCAGACGCGGGTGTCCGCACGCTTCGCGGTGCACGTCGGCGATCTCGACCCCTACGACGTCGTCGACGCGGCGTTCCTGCCGCTCCTCGTGACGCGAGCCGGCAACGGCGACCGACCGACCGAGGGGCAGGCGCTGTCGGTGACCGGCGCTGTCGTGTCGGCGGTCCTGCGCGAGGCGGGCGCGCTGCACGTCCGTGTGTTCAACCCCACGCACGCGCCTGCCCGAGTCACGATCGAGGGACGTCACGGCTGGCTCCTCGATCTTCGCGGCCGGCCGCAACGTCCGTTCGAGGGTCACTTCACGCTCGACCCCTGGCAGATCGCGACCGCGGCGTTGGCCTGACCGGACCCGCCGAGGGCAGACTGCCGCTCCGACACGACAAAGGGGACGAAGCGATGGCTGACGGCAAGGCCGAGGTGACGATCGAGCGCACCGCCGACGAGGTGTGGGCTCTCGTCGGGCGGTTCGAGGGCCTCGACGAGTGGATGCCGGGCATCGAATCGTGCGAGATGGAGGGAGACGTCCGCAAGCTCCACATGATGGGCATGGAGGTCCACGAGCAGCTGCACGAGCGCGACGACGCGGCCCGGCGGATCTCGTACTCGATCGTCAAGTCACCGATGCCACTCGAGCACCACCGCGCCACGATCAGCGTCATCCCGGAGGGCGACGGCGCGCGGCTCGAATGGCTCTACGAGGTCCGCCCCGACGAGATGGCCGCTGCCTTCGGTCCCGCGTACGAGGGCTCGGCGCAGGCCGTCAAGAAGCGCCTCGAGGGCTGACCGGCCCTCACTCCTCGTCGTCCAGATCTCCGACGATGGGCTGATCGCTTCCCGCCACCCGCGCAGCAAGCCGCTCGCGGACCATCTCGCGCATCTGCCTTCGCCGCTCGTCGATCGACTCGCGGATGGTCACCGGCGGCTCCTCGGCCCGTCGCAGCACGGAGAGCGTGACGCGCCCGATGTGCTTGAGAAACCGCGGCCGCATGTTGCGGAACGCGAAGTCGTCGCAGTCCGCCAGCGCTGCTCGGAGCTCTGGCGACACCACAACGGTGCCCGGGTACGCGATCGACGTGGCCCGGCTTGCCAGGTTGACCGTGGCGCCGTAGGCATCGCCCTCGCGCTCGAGGACCGGACCGATCGCCATCCCGACGCGCACATCACCGAGGCCCGCCGCGTCGCGCGACGCGTCTGCGAGCCCGACCGCGATCTCCGCGGCCATCACCGGATCCTCGACGAGGAACATCACCTCGTCGCCGATCATCTTCACCACCCGTCCACCGCCAGCAACGACCACGGCGTAGGCGAGGCGCTCGAACTGGTCCACGACCGCGGCGAGCTCCTCGTCGCTCACCTGCTGCGCCAGAGCCGTGAAGCCGACGAGGTCCGCGAAGCCGACGACGAGTCCGGGGCCGTCCTCGATATCCCCGCGCAGGAGGCGGCGGCGAGCGGCATCCTGCAGGTGACGGCGCCACACCTGCTCGAGCACCGCCGGGAATCGGCTCAGCACGTTGCCGGCCTCGCCGAGCGCCACCGATGGATCGCTGGGTGACGGCCGGTCGCGGCCGGGACGGTCGCCTTCGGCGCTGACCGCGTCGACGAGCGCCGACGCCACGCGCGCCATCGATGATCCGATCACGCGGGTCATGCCGTAGGTGACCTCGGCGCTCACCGCACCGCTGCGGATCAGCTCGGCGACGGCGGCGAGGTTGCCGAGGTCGACGGTCGAGAACACGAGCTCCCCAGGCTGCGGGTCGGGAAAGCCGAGCGACCGCCAGATGTGGCGGATCTCCTCGGCGGGCAACCCCGTGGCCTCGCATGCTGCCTCGATGTCGTAGGCGACGTCCTGACCGAGCGCGAGGCGCTCGATGGCCAGGAGGACGAGCGTGTCGTCCGCCTGCGAGCGACGGATGTCCTCGTCGGGGACCCCGAAGGCGCGCAGCAGCGTGACGAGCTCGTCGTTGGACGAACCAGGTGCGCTCATGTGCCCGACCGCCGGACGGGCTCGATCGAGACGGGGATGGTGAGCCCGCGCCGTGACGCTCGAGACGGGACTGCCACGGGCGCGAGGAGCGCGTCGCCCGACGGGGCCACGGTGGACCACGTCGGGTCGAGGCCCGGCGCGGTGAGGACCGTTGGTGCGTCGGTCGTCCGTGCGCGCAGGTCCCAGAGCAGCGCCGGCCGATCGCCGTGCCACCGCACCGCGTAGGAGAGCAGACCGCTTCGCGTCGGCGCGTCGTGGAGCTCCCAGCCCTGACCGAGCCACGCGTCGGGCACGAAGGGGGCGAGCGCGAGGCCGTGGTCGCGCTCGGCCACGAGGCGGTCGCGCGCGCCGAGCACGAGTGCCGCGTTCGCGGCGAGGTCGTGACCGGTGCTCGCACCCGGCCAGGTCCAGGTGCTCCCCGCAGAGCCGAGCAGCCCGTCGAGGTCGACGGCGACCGCCTCGGCCCGCGACGCGTTGTCCGCAATGGCGCGGACGTCGCGCGCGGCACGGTCCTCGCCCGCCGCGAGGAGCAGCTCGACGATCGCCGGCAGCGCACCGTGACCGCGTGCAGCGTCCGGTGGATCGGTCGAGCTGAGCCGTGGGATCAGTGCGGCGATCACCTCGACGCTGCGACGCGCCGCGTCCTCGTCACGCGTGAGCGACCAGTGCTGCGCGAGCGCATGGAGCACGGCACCGGGCGAGCGCGACCTCGTCGCACCGCGCGGGTCCTCCAAGAGCAGTCGGCGAGCGTCGACGTGGAAGCCCATGGCGTCGAGCGCCTCGGCAGCCTGCGGTGGACCAGCGGCAAGCAGGAGGTGCTTCGTGCTCGCGGCGACCGCGTCACGCAGCCGCCGATCGGGGACCTCGATGCGGCATCCCGTCGCGGCATGCGCACTCCAACCGGCGGCGACCTGTGTCGCGGCAGGCAGGCCGACCGGATCGATGCTGGCGGAGTCGGCGAGCGGGATCACGACGCGCAGGCTTGCCGTGTGCGCGAGCGGGAACAGCAGCGCCGCCTGCGCGAGCCCGTCACGACAGCGGACCGAAGCCCGCGAGACGGGAGCCGCGTCGCCTGCGAACACTGCCGCGGCCGAGTCTCCCCCGGCGAAGTCGGAGAGCGCGACCCGACCCGGCGACCGGGCTGCGACGAGCACGGAGCGGCCGTCGACGCGCACCGAGCCTCCGTCGAGCTCGATGCTGTCGATGCGACCGATGCCCGCCTCGGAGCAAGGGCGCAGCGCGAGCGCCAGCGCGAAGGGGATCTTCGACTGGTTCTCCACCTCGACGACGATCGCCTCGGACCCGTCACCCGAGCGCGCGGCGTACGCGCGGTGCACCGCGTCGCCGCTCGGCACCCGCAGCCTGGTCTCCACCACCGGGCTGGTCGACACGAGCGACTGGCGCACAGCGACCTCCGCGCTCGGAAGGTGCCAGCGATCCTCCGCGCCGATCCACCAGTCAAGCGACCAGGTCGCACCAGCCAGCGTCACGAGCCCCGCGGGATCCACCGCGCCGCGCCCGGCGCCGTCGAGGTTGCCGATCGTGGTCCAGCGCCCGGCCCGACGAGGTTGCACCCACCCCTCGCCCAGGGCTCGAGCCGGTCTCTGGCGCAGGCGCATGCGCGCCATCGAATCAGTTCGACGGCATCCCGTGCATCTCGGACCGGTTCGACCGGCTCAGCAGCCCGCGGTACGCCTCCGTCGCCGGGGCCCCCTCGTGCACGACGGCGTGCACCGACGCCGCAATCGGCAGGTCGACGCCGTACTGCTCCGCCAGCTCCATCACGACCTTGGAGGTCTTCACGCCCTCCGCCACCATGTGCATCTCGTCGACGATCTCCTCGATCGTGCGGCCCTTCCCGAGCTGCTCACCCACGTACCGGTTGCGGCTCTGCGGTGAGATGCACGTTGCGATGAGGTCACCCATCCCGGCGAGACCCGAGAAGGTGATCTGATGGCCGCCCATCGCGCATCCCAGCCGCGTCAGCTCGGCGAGCCCGCGGGTGATGACCGCAGCGCGCGTGTTGTCGCCGGTCCCGAGGCCATCCGCCATGCCCGACGCGATCGCCATCACGTTCTTCAACGCGCCCGCCACCTCGCAGCCGACCACGTCGGCGTTCGTGTACACGCGGAAGAGGTCGCTCGCGAAGATCGCCTGCAGCGCCTCCGCGATCGTGTCGTCTTCCATCGCCACCACCGACGCCGCCGCTCCACCCGCGAGGATCTCCTTCGCGAGGTTGGGCCCCGTCAGCACGCCGCACGGGTGGCCGGGGAGCTCCTCGCTCAGCACCTGCGTCATGCGCAGGCGCGTTCCCTGCTCGAGGCCCTTCGAAAGGCTGACCACCGGCACCCACGGGCGCAGGCAGTCGGCGAGCTCGCGGGCGGTGTCGCGCATCCCGTGGCTCGGCACGCCCATCACGAGCACGTCGGCCGTGCACACGGCCTCCTCCAATGACGACGTGGCGTGGAGCGAGGGCGTCAGCTCGTAGCCCGCGAGATAGGCGCTGTTGGTGTGTCGCTCGCGCACCTCGACCGCGACCTCGTCGCGCCGAGCCCAGAGCGTGGTGGGGGTGTTCTTCGCGCAGAGGTGAGCGACCGTGGTCCCCCAGGAACCTCCACCGATGACAGCGACGCGGATCGGCATGGGGGCACGTTACGACGTCGCTCCGATGCCCGTAGGGTGAGCCGATGGATCTCGCGTCCGTCGTCGTACCGGTGAAGGCGTTCACGCAGGCGAAGCTCCGCCTCGCACCGAGCCTCGAGCCGGCGGCCCGGGCAGAGCTCGCCCGCACGATGGCGGCCCGCGTGCTGCGCGCGGCGCGCCCGTTGCCCGCACTCGTCGTGTGCGACGACGAAGAGGTGCGGGCATGGGCGGAACGCCACGGCGCGGAGGCGCTGTGGACACCCGGCCTTGGCCTCAACGGCGCAGTCGAAGCGGGCGTCGCTCACCTGCATCGTCGCGGCGTGGAGCGCGCGGTCGTCGCTCACGCCGATCTGCCGCTCGCCACGGAGCTCGCATGGCTCGCCGCCTTTGACGGGGTGAGCCTCGTGTCCGACCGCCACGGTGACGGGACGAACGTCGCGTGCGTGCCGTCCGGCTCAGGGTTCCGGTTCGCGTACGGACCGTCCAGCTTCAGGAGCCACCGCGCCGAAGCTGCCCGGCTCGGGCTCGTCACGCGACTCGTGACCGACCGCAGACTCGGGTGGGATCTCGACGTGCCCGCCGATCTCGAGCTGCCGCCCGAGCTGCACCTACCGGGCGACGTCGCGGCGCTCGTATCCCCGTCCCCGCCGTCTCCAGCGGAGGTGCACCAGTGAGCGAGCGCAGCGAGGTCCCATGAGCGAGCGCAGCGAGCGAACCATCAGCACAGTGCCCCACCCGGCACATACGAGCCGAGCCGATAGGCGAGGCGACCGATTGCACAGTGCCACCGCTTGGGCACGCAGGAGTCCGGCGGCCTCCTCATCAGCGCATCTCTCTCGTGCCGATTGCTCACTCGTGCATCCCGAAGGGTGCACCAGTGAGCCTGAACCTGCCGACCCCGTCGGCCGCACTCGCGATCGGCGCGCACCCCGACGACGTGGAGTTCGGCTGCGGCGCCACGCTTGCCAAATGGGCCAAGTCCGGCTGCGTCGTCCACCACTTGATCTGCACCGACGGCTCGAAGGGAAGCTGGGATCCCGCTGCGGACGTCGCCGCGCTCGTCGTCACCCGTCAGGCAGAGCAGCGCGCCGCCGCGCGGGCGCTCGGCGCCACCGGTGAGTGCGTGTTCCTCGGCTGGCCCGACGGCGAGCTCGAGTCGGGTCTGCGCCAGCGCTGGGAGGTGGCGTACTGGATCCGCCGGCTCCAGCCAGCGGTCGTGGCCGAGCACGACCGCTGGAAGCGCTACCGCCTGCATCCCGACCACCGCCACGCCGGTCTGCTCGCAGTGGAGGGCGTCGTTGCGGCGCGCGACCCGCACTTCTTCCCCGAGCAGGCGCTCCCGCATCACCGACCCGACGCGCTGCTGCTCTTCGAGGCCGACGAGGCAGACCACGTCGAGGAGGTGGGCGGCTACGCCGACGCAAAGCTCGCTGCCCTGCACAGTCACACGAGCCAGCTCCTCTCCACGATGCACATCGATCAGGGCGCCTCCCCCGACGAGATCGACGCGCAGCGGCAGGCGTTCGACGATCGAGTCCGCGCCAAGCTCGCGGCGCACGGCGAGCGCGAAGGCGTCGCGGAGGGCGAGGCCTACAAGCTCCTCAACCGGCTCTGATCGTCGCGAGCTCGGCGCGGTCGTCCGCGTCGAAGTCGCGCGGGATGCCGCCGTCGAGGAGCTGGGTGATGAGGTCGGAGTCCACCTGCCAGTACATGACCGACCGCTTGTTGCGGGAGTGACCGGGATGCGCGGGATCCCCACGACCGGTGTGGAGGATCAGGTCGACGAGCGCGAGCAGGTGGCCGACCTCGTGGGTGGTGACGGCGTCCTCCACCACCGAGGGGGACACGAGCAACCCGGCGGCGCTGTCGATCTGGTCGGAGAAGATGGCGGCGACGTCGCCGGACACGGCCACGCCGAGGATGCTCGTGTCCCCCTCGTAGCTGCCGTGGAGGAACAGCAGCCGGAGCACCACCTGCGCGCGGCCCGACTCCACCTGCGCGCTCGCCTTGGCGGCGGCCACGATCCCCTCCTGCGTCCACGAGCGGGCGCCACCGCCGATGGCGTCGACACCGTCGACCGCCACCTCCTTGCCGGACGCATCGCGCAGCACGGAGACGATGTGGTCGACCGTGCCTGCCGCAGGTGCGGCGCCCGACTGCGCTCGAACCTCGACCACCACGCGGTTGCCCCGTCCGGGCCGCAGGAGCGCGGGCGCCACGTCGCCCACACCGCCTGAGCCGACCGGGATGACGGTTCCGGCCGGCGCAGCCGAGGTGGAGGAGGCCGCGCCGGGACCGGTCGTCTGGCCAGCGGTGCCCGTGGTGCCGCCGCCGTTCGCGGCACCCGTGCTCGACGCGCTCGAGCTGCCTCCATCGCCGCCCGTGCCGACGGTGCCGGTGGTGGAGGAGTCGCCGGTGACCGGCGTCGCGCGGTCGCTCCCGCCCCCGCACGCGCCGATGACCAGCGCGAGCGCGGCCGCCACTGCCAGCGTGCGTCCGGCCCCAGGCCTCGGTCTGCGCATTCGCTCGACGGTAGGCGCGAAGGTGGCGCCGGTCAGTTCAGGCTCGGGTCCCGCGGGAACACGGAGAGGCGCGCGAGGTGGCCGCCCTGGCGCGCGAGGACTCGCTGCCACAGCGCGGCACCGTCGGGCAGGAACGGGTCGTCCCACGCGGCGTCGACGACGATCCATGCGTCCTCAGCCAGCTCGGCCTCGAGCTGACCGGGGCCCCAACCGGAGTAGCCGGCGTAGAGCCGCACGCCCAGGACGTCGCCCACGAGGTCATCAGGGTCCAGCTCGAGGTCGAGCAGACCGACCTCGCCCAGCACGGGGACGAACCCGTCGCGCTCGGTGCCGCGAGCGAGCCGCGCCAAGCACCATCCGCTGTTCTCCTCCACCGGCCCACCGACGTGCAGCACTGCTGGGTCACTCGCGAGGTGACTCCAGCCCGGCAGCGCATCGCGCACCGGCAGGTCGGTGGGCCGGTTGAGCACGAGGCCGAGCGCGCCGTCGGGGCTGTGCTCGATCATGAGCACCACCGTTCGGTCGAAGTTCGGGTCGCCGAGCATCGGCTCCGCGATCAGCAGGCGACCAGCGGTGGAGGTCACTCGGCCAGTCTCGCACCGGCATCCGCTCGGGGCGCGTACGGTGACCGGATGCTCGACGACGGCACCTACGACGTGATCGTCGTCGATGCCGAGCGACTCGAGGGCGAGCCGCTCCCGACCCTGCGCCTCGAGGTCGCGCTGCTCGACGGAGCACACAAGGGCGAGGTGGTGTCGATGCGCGCCGCAGGGCTCGCAGTCGACGAGCTCGACGCGCTGGGCCTCCCGGGCACACTGACTGTGTCGGGCGGCGAGCCGACGATCGCCCTGGATCGGTAGTAGGAAGGGCACAAACCGCTCGGCAAGGGGACCCCCAATGAAGCGACTCACCGGACTCGACGCCTCGTTCCTCTCCCTCGAGACCCCCTCCTCGCACATGCACGTGGCCGGTCTCGGCATCTACGACCCGTCCGGCGTGCCGGGCGGCCTCACGCTCGAGAAGCTCACCGAGGCCTACAGCGGACGGCTCCACCTGGCGCCGCCGTTCCGTCAGCGGCTCGTCAACGTGCCCTTCGGCCTCCACCACCCGCTCTGGATCGAAGACCCCGACTTCGACATCCGCAACCACGTTCGCCACACCGCCATCCCCGCGCCCGGCGGCCCGGAGCAGCTCGCCAACCTCGTCGGGCGACTCGTGGCACAGCCGCTCGACCGCACCCGCCCGCTCTGGGAGATCTGGCTGATCGAAGGCCTCGAGGGCGGCAACGTGGGCCTGCTCAGCAAGGTGCACCACGCGGCGATCGACGGCGCGTCGGGCAACGAGCTGCTCGTCGCGCTCCTCGACCTCACACCGGAGATCGCCGAGCACGAACCCGAAGAGGAGTGGGTCCCTGACCGCATCCCCTCCACCGGCGAGCTCCTCGCGTACGCCACGACCTCGCTCGCACGCCAGCCGGTGCGCGTGGCCAAGGCGCTCACCCGTACGGCCACGGCCGCGCTCGAGATCCGCCGCATGGGCCAGTCGTCCGGCGCGTCGGTGCTGCCGCCAGCGCCGTTCGCCGCGCCGCGCACGTCGTTCAACGCCGCGCTGAGTCCCGCCCGGAGCTACGCGTACACGTCGCTCGACCTGCCCACCGTGAAGGCCGTGAAGAACGCGATCGGCTGCACCGTCAACGACGTGGTGCTCGGGCTCTGCGGTGGCGCGCTGCGCGACTACCTCAAGGCAGGGGACGAGCTGCCCGAGACGCCACTCGTCGCGATGGTGCCGATGTCGGTCCGCAGCGAGGACCAGCGCGACGCGATGGGCAACCAGGTGAGCTCCATGCTCACGAGCCTCGCCACCGACGTCGACGACCCGATCGACCGCCTCAAGGTCATCCACGAGGTCATGGTGCACGCGAAGGAGCAGCAGAAGGCGATCGGTGCCGACACGCTGCAGGAGTGGACGGAGTTCGCGGCGCCCGCGCTCCTCGGTCGAGCGGCTCGGCTCTACTCCCGCATGAAGTGGGCCGATCACCACGCGCCCGTGTTCAACGTCACGATCTCGAACGTGCCCGGACCGCCGTTCGCGCTCTACTCGGCGGGGGCCAAGCTCCTCGCGAACTACCCGGTCGGCCCGATCATGGACGGCAGCGGCATCAACATGACGGTGATGAGCTACCTCGATCAGCTCGACTTCGGCCTGCTCGCGTGCCCCGACGTGCTCGACGACGTCTGGAACATCGCGGACGGGCTGCACGCAGCGCTGGCCGAGCTCGTGGAGGCCACGGGCGTCACGAGCGACGACGCGGCGAAGTTCAGCCGGCAGGCCTGACCCGAGCGGTCAGGCCTCGACGATCGCCTTGGCCCGCTCCAGCGTGGCGCGCATCCCGTCGCGGTTCGTGCGACCCCTGGCCCAGCCGGCGAGCGCCCAGTAGATCTTCGTGAACGGGTTGTCGACCAGACGGAAGGACTCCGTGACGTCAGTTCCGTCGCCGCTCGCCTCGAGGTCGTAGCGCCAGGTGTTCATCGTGCGGTCACCCGCGCCCACGACGTCGAACGCGAACACCTTGCCGGGCTCGCACTCGCTGACACGACACGTGGTCCAGTACGTCGGGCCCCGGCCGTTGCGCTTCACGTGGCCCCGGAACTTGGCGCCGACGGCCGGGCCGGTCGCGTCGCCGACCCACTCGGCCTCGAAGGTCTCGGGTGACAGCTCACCGATGCGGGTCACATCGCTGAGCAATCCCCAGACGACCTCGGGCGACGCGGACATGTGGACGGTCACGGAGTCGTGCATGGCGAGCAACCTAGAGCGCCCGTGCACGCTCCGCCGCCGGGTGGGACCCGCCAGCACCATCCGCCACCGAACGCGCGCCGTGGGGTTCACTGAGCACCGGTGACCCACCGGGCGAACCACACCTCCGCGGCATCCTGCCACCGGCGCTCGCCGGTGGCCCGGATGGCGTCCCCGGAGCGTCGCCCAACCGAGCAGGACTGCTCCGACCGATCCAACCCTTTGGGGGCTCCTTGACCGATCTCCTCGCCGACCAGGCGCGCTCCGGCGCGTCCGAGCCCATCACCACCACGAGGATGGTGCTCGACACGTCGGTGCTCATCTCCGATCCGGATTCGATCACGGCCTTCCCCGGGGCCGACACGGTGATCCCGTTGGTGGTGGTGGAGGAGCTCGACCAGCACAAGTCGAGGCTCGACGACGTGGGCCGCGCGGCACGCGCCGTGATCCGCGCGATCGAAGAGCTGCGGATGGCCAACGGCGGCGACATCCGCACGCCGGTCGCGCTCCCCACGGGTGGCACGCTGCGGATCGAGACGAACGGCCTGCACCTCAACGAGATCCGCGAGCACGGTCTCGATCCCACGAAGAACGACAACCGGATCCTCGCCGCGTCGCTCGGCCAGGCAGTGCACGGTCGCACGATCGTGGTGTCGAACGACGCCGCGCTGCGCATCAAGGCGGCACAGCTCGGCCTCGAGGCGATCGAGCACCAGCGTCTGCGCGGCCGCAGCCTCTTCGAGCGACCGGTGGGGTGGCGCACGATCGAGGTGAGCTCGGCGAGCGTCGACCTCGTCTACTCCAGCCCGAACGGTCTCGGCATCGACGAGCTCCACCCTGGCGACGTCGCCCGCGTGCGCGAGGAGCTCACCGATCGCTACGCGGTGCTGCGCGCCGGCAGCCAGTCGGTGCTCGTCCGCCACTGGGACGGCGAGCTCGAAGCGCTGCTGCGGGTGCCCGAGCCGTGGGGTCTGCGGCCGCGCTCGAAGGAGCAGCAGTTCGCGCTCGACCTTCTGCTGGACCCGGACATCCGCATCGTCGCCCTCGATGGCATGGCCGGCACCGGCAAGACGCTGCTCGCCCTCGCGGCGGGCCTCGAGCAGGTGATGGAGTCGAGCCTCTACGACAAGGTGTCGGTGTACCGCCCGGTCGTCCCCGTCGGGAAGGCCGAGCTCGGCTTCCTGCCCGGCACGCTCGACGAGAAGCTCAACCCGTGGATGACCGCGGTGCACGACGCGCTCGTGGCGCTCACCGAGCGCCGCAGCCACGCTGACGCGCGCGCGGTGCTCGAGGAGCTCACCGAACGGGACAAGCTCTCGCTCGAAGCGGTCACCTACCTGCGCGGCCGGTCGCTGCACGGCACGTTCGTGCTCGTCGACGAGGCGCAGAACCTCGAGCCCACCACGCTCAAGACGATCCTCACGCGCGTCGGCGAAGGCACGAAGGTCGTGTTCACGGGCGACACCAGCCAGATCGACGCGCCCTACCTCTCCGAGCACAACAACGCGGTGTCGGTCCTCATCGACGCGTTCGACGGCGAGCGCTGCTTCGGCCACGTGCGCCTCTCGCACTGCGAGCGCTCCGAGGTCGCCTCACTCGCCGCCATGCGGTTGTAGCGGCACCGGCCATTTGTCGCTTGACGAGCGCCACATGCTGAACTGATCGGGCCGCGACGGGCGGCATCGTGGAGGGTGCTGCCGTGTCGTGGTCGATGGTCGTGGGCCTGGTGGCGTCGGGCGTGTTCCTCGCTCGCCTCCTCCCCCAGCCGATCCGGCTCGCTCGCACCGGCGTGGTGGCCGGGGTGTCGCCGCTGGCGGGCTTCAACTCGGTGATCACCGCGGTCGCGTGGACCGCCTACGGCGTCACCGCTCGCCTGCCCCTCGTCGCGATCGTGTCTGCCCTCGCCGTGATCCCGAGCGCGTGGACCGCGCTGCTGCTCATCCGATCCGCGACGCGGCCCGACTGGCTCGGCGGGGGCGCGTGGGCCGGCATCGTCCTCGTGGCTGCTGTGACAGGTCGGCTCGGGTTCGTGCTCGCTGGCAGCGTGCTGCTCACGATCGGACCGCAGGTGGTGGTCGCCGTGCGGGGCGAGGACCTGCGCGGCATCGCCCCCGCAACGATGTGGATCGCGCTCGGCGACGCGTCGCTGTGGGGGCTCTACGGCCTCACGCTGGGCGACGGCGCACTGATGGCCTACGGGCTCGTGCTGTTCAGCTCCGCCGCGATCGTCCTGGCGCGCATCGCCGTCACCCAGCGAGCGCTGGGATCGCCGGTGGCGATCGCGGCGCAGTCGTAGCCTGAGCGGATCGCCACCTCCCCCGACGACCACCTCGACGCTCCCGACCAGGAACCCCCCGACGCGGGCGCGTGGGGGCTGATCGACGACCCCGACGTCGTCGCCGCTGCCGCCGCAGCCACCGATGCAGCGCGGGAGGACCCGCGGCTCGTCGCGTCGCTGCTCGCGCTCGTCGACGACGCCGCGTCGCGGGTGCTCGACCACCCCGTGCGACCGCGCGTCCGGCTCACCGCGGCAGGGATGCTGAAGGGTGAGCTCGACCTCGTGCAGGTGGAGGTCCCCGCGGTGCTCGCCGCGGGTCTGGTGCTCGACCGGCTCGTCGTGCGCGCCGAGCACGTGCGCTTCGTGCCGGGGCTGCCCCCGCGCCTGCAGGCCGGTCCGGTGTCGATGCGGGCGTACGTCAGCCAGGCGAACGTCGACCGCTGGACGCGCACCGCGCGCCTGCCGATCCGACTCGCGCTCACGAGCGAAGGCGTGATGCTCACCACCGGCGTGGGCGGCATCAAGATGAGCGAGACGCTCGCCGACCTCGAGGTGGCCGGCCGGTTCCTGCGCCTCGCACCGAAGCGCATGACGATCGTGGGCCTGCCCACCACGCTCGTGCGGTTCTTCAAGGGGTATCTGCCGCTGCCGCCGCTGCCGAAGGGCGCGCGCATGACCGACGTGCGTCCCGGCGACGGGGTCCTCGCGGTCACGTTCGCGCTGGAGCACCTCGACGAGCCCATCACCCCCGACATCGCGAAGCGGCTGCGCTCCTTCACGCGCCTGCCGATCCCTGGCTTGCGCTGAGCCGATCCGTACGGCATCCACCACGAGCGCGCAGGCCGTTCCTACGCTGCAGCGGGGAAAACCAGGCTCGTAGGGGTGAGATGCGACGTCGACCGGCCGTGTACGGCCTGGACATCGAGACGGACACCACGGTCGACGGCCTCGACCCCGCGGTGGCCGCCGTCATCACCGTGGCGCTCGCTGCCCCCGGCTACGAGGAGATCTTCACCGGCCCCGAGGACCTGCTCCTCGCGGAGCTCGACGAGCGCCTCGACGAGCTCGAGCCCGGGGTCATCGCCACCTGGAACGGCGCCGCGTTCGACCTCCCGTTCATCGCGGATCGTGCCGCCCGGTACGACCTGCCGCTCGGGCTGCGCCTGCAGGCCGACGCTGGCATCGCCACCCGAGCGCCCCTCCCCGGTCACCGCGGCGCGTACCGCGCGAGCTGGTACGACCATCGCCACCTCGACGCCTACCGCCTCTACCGCGGCGACGTGGGCCCCGCGCTGCGGATCTCGTGCTCGTTGAAGTCGATCGCGCGCTTCGTGGGCCTCGCCCCCATCGAGGTCGACCGCAGCCGCATCCACGACCTCTCCAACGCGGCGCTCCATGCGTACGCCGCGAGCGACGCTCGCCTCGCACGCATCCTCACGGAGCGGCGCTGGGCCACGGCGTCGCGCGGCATCGACCCGATGCTCGCGCCCGATCTCAGCGCCGCGCGCCGGCGTCACCCCGCTCTGTCGGCGTAACCCGCACTTCCGCTGTCACACCCAGCGCGCGAGGCTCGCCCGGCGCGGCTCGCCGCTGGTCCGCCCCTCGCGATCACGGATCGCCCTCCCGACCCTCCTGTCGCTGTGAGGTCCCATGCGATCCGCCCCGTCCTCTCCCCGTCGACTCCGCTCACGTCCGCCTCGACACGGCCACATCCGCCAGCTCGCCCGGTTGATCGACGAGGGCTCGCTGGACGAGGCCGACCACCTGCTCATCCACGTCGTCGAGGATCCCGGCGGCGAGCACGTCGACCTGGGGTTGCGCCCGCTCGACGTCAACATCCACCCGTTCATCGAGCTCGCGGGCTTCACGGCCCCGACGGAGTGGGCGATGTTCGGGCTCCGCGCCCACGCCACCGCCCATCACCTCGACGAGCCCGGCACCTCGGAGCGGGTCACGTCCACCTACCTGCTGCACCGCTCCGGCGAGGAGGCGTCGATCCTGCGCCGAGGCTCATCCGCCACCTCGCTCACCGGTCCCGCCGTCGGCACGATCCCCGACCTGTGCCATCGCATCCTGGGTCTGCCGACCCCGCCGCCGCCGTGCAGCGCCGCGCTCGTGTGGTCTGTCGCCTGGCTCGACCGGATCATCGACGCGTGGGGCGATCCGGCGCAGCGGCGGACGCTGTCGTCGTCGTGGGAGGCGTGTGCGCGGCTGCACCCGGCGCTCGCCGACGCACCCGCAGGGGCCGTGGCGTTCGACGGCGACCTCGGCGCGCTCGTCGCGCGCTGTGCGGCGCACGCCGATGCGTGGTCGTGGGCGGCACTGCGCTCGCAGCCCACCGCGCTCGCCCTGCCTGACGGCACGCTCCCCGTCGAGATCACGCAGTGGATGGACGACGGCTTCTACGCGCGCTGGGCGCTCGGCTCGTTCCCCCCGAGCGACGCGCTCGCCCGCGACATCTGCCGGTTGCTCGACGAGAAGGTGACGAGCCGCGTCCTCGGCGTGTTGGCAGCGGCGCCGCGCTGGTCATCCGCAGCGCAGGTTGACGGGGATGACATGGTGAGATAGGAAACTGCATGAAGATGCACCCAACGGTGCAGCTCACCCCTCGTCGGCGATCGGCCGGCCGCCCGCCACCGCTCGTGGAGGATCGCCGTGTCCGACCGTCTCCGTCCGCTCCGCCTTCGCCCGCTCGTCGCCGGCGTCAGCCTGATGGTCGCCGCGGCGGCCCTGCTCGCGACGCCCGAGCCTGCGGGCGCGCAGGTCACCCACCTGCACGGCTTCCGAGCCACGGTCGCCGGCTTCACGTCCTGGTACGGCAGCTACGAGATGGGCTCGCTCGGCACGGCCTGGTGCATCGACCACGGGATCCGCTCCCCCGACCCTGCCTACCTCTACGTGCCGGCTGATCTCTCGGGCGTTCCCGCCGCCACACAGTCCGCGATCGCGTGGATCGCGTCCGTGCACGGCCAAGGCACCGACCCTGTCACACACGCCGCGCTCATGCTCGCGGCGCACGACCTGATGGGCGCGCAGTACCCACGCGGTCGCTTGCAGGTCGACCGGCTCACCGCGGCAGACCTCGCGGGCTTCGGTGGGGCCGAAGCACGCGTGCTCACCACGGCGCGGCTGCTCCGCGCGGACGGCATCGCGCACGCCAACCTGCGCGGTCCGCTGCGACTCGCGATCTCGGTCGGGTCGACCGACCGGGACCGACTGGCGTCGGTGCGCGCCACGGTGTCCGACGCCACCGGCCAAGGCGCGGGCGGGCTCACGGTGCGCTTCTCGGCAGCCGGCGGTCAGCTCAGTGCTGCGGCCGCCACCACGGGCCCAGACGGGATCGCCAGCGTGCGAGTGCGGGTCGGGGAAGCACCGGTCGAGGTGCGGGCCAGCGCCACGGTCCCGCACCTCCCCCTCGATGCCTGGGCACCCACCGCGGCGCGCGCCCAACGGGTCGCACGTCCCACGCTCGACCAGCTCTCCGTCGTGGCGGCCACCGAGCCGCCCACCACGACGACGTCGACGACCACGACGACGACAACGACGACGACGACCACGATCCCGCCCACCACGACGACCACGATCCCGCCGACGACCACCACAACCGGAGCCCCGGCGACCACCACCTCGATCCCGCCCACCACGATCCCGCCCACCACCGCGCCACCTGCGCCGCCAGCACCGTCCACCGTGCCACCCGTGACGGTGCTGGCCGCGCCCCCCGTTCCGTCCGCGATGCTGCCGCGCACGGGGCTCGATGCGGTCGGGTTCGGGATGTTCGGGCTCGGCCTGCTGCTCGTGGGCCGCGCCGCCCTCGAGGTGCGCCCAGCTCAGCCGAGGGCGCCCCGGGCGCGAAGGTCCTCGATGCGGGCCTCGTCGTAGCCGAGCACCTCGCGCAGGACCACGTCGGTGTGCTCGCCGGCGCTGGGGGCCTTCGCAGGCAGCGGCAGCTCCTCGCCGATCACCTTGATCGGCGAGGGCACCTGGTCGTTGCCGACCCGCTCCCTCGGGATCCACGGGAGCCGGTCTTGGAACTGCGGGTCGTCAGCGAGCGTCTTCGGCGTGTTCACCGGGGCGATCGGCGTGTTCGCCTCGTTCCCGAGCGCCACCCACTCGGCGGTGGTGCGGCCCTTGAAGATGGCGGCCAGCTCGCGGCGCAGCGCCTCGTTGCCTCGGGCGTGGTCCGCGTACTTCGAACCAGGGTGCCGCTCGAAGAGGTCGGGGCGGTCGATGCCCTTGCAGAAGTTCTCCCAGAACTCGCGCTCTGACGCCATGAACAGGATGTGCCCGTCGGCGGTCTCGTAGAACTGGTAGCGCACGCCATCGCGCATGCCGGCAGTGCCCGGCGCGCGACGCTCGTAGCCGTCGGCCTTGTTGCCCGTGACCTCGGACTCAGGACGCTCGTAGGCCTTGTGGGTCTCGCTGCGCAACCAGTCCATCGCCGCAGCAGCATCCGACTGCGCCACCTCGAGACGGCACGGCTCTCCGGTGGCACGCGCCCGCGTGATCCCGGCGAGCACCCCGAGCGCGCCGAACAGCGGGCCCGCATGGATGCCAACCGATGGGTGCTCCGGGATGGCGCAGAACCCCTCGTCGGTCGTCACCGGCGCCACGAGCCCGGCCCACACGTCGTACGCGATCCCGTGGCTCGGCATGTCTTTGTAAGGGCCGGTCATGCCATAGCCCGAGATGGTGCAGAACACGATGCGCGGGTTCACGGCCTTGCACGCCTCGTAGCCCACGCCGCGCTTGTCGAGCCCGCCGGGTCGCATCGCTTCGATCACCGCGTCTGCGCCGCGCACCAGCTCGAGGAACACGTCGCGACCCTCCTCGGTGCGCAGGTCGATCGTGATCGAGCGCTTGCCGCGGCTGATGTGGAGGTGCATGAGCGACGTGCCCTCCACGATGGGCCAGGTCATCTCGCGGATGTAGTCGCCTGAGGGTGGCTCCACCTTGATGACGTCGGCGCCGAGGTCGGCCAACGTGGTCGTGATCGCGCCCGGGCCGAGCATCGAGCACTCGATGATGCGGACGCTGTCGAGGGGTGCGGTCACGTGCGGTCCTCCTGGGGTGCGCGGGGCGATCCCGGGCCCGGGGTCATGAGCTCCTCGCGCCAGCGCGGGCACCAGCGGCGCGCGACGCTCGGCCACGGATCGCCCTCCCGGAGCAGGGCGGTGTGCGTGGCGAGGTCGGTGGCCCAGATCGTGCACACCTCGGTGTCGCTCAGCACCGAGTCGTAGAGACCCACCAGTGCGATGCCGCGCTCGGCCATCGCGGGAACCCGCTCGGCGAGCGTGACGGCGAGGTACTCGGGTCCGGCGCCGGGTCGCACCGCGGAGAGCTCGTGGACGAACCACGTGCCCCGGACGTCGTCGGCGGCGAGCGACGCGAGCGTCGGGCACCCGGGAGCGCCGCGCATCAGTCGGTCGAACCCGCCGGTGCGTCGCGCGTACGCCTCGTCCCACCAGGCCGCGAGCTCCGCGTTCGCAGCCTTGTCGACGTTCGTGCGCTGGCCCAGTCGAGCCCAGCCATCCCAGCCGTCGATCTCCCACACGTTGACCACCTGGGGCCAGCGACCGGTGGTGCCGACCACCTCCCAGGTGCCGAGCAGCTCGAGGCCTCGGCCCGCCGCGGCGCCCGCGTCGAAGGCCACGGTGTGCTCCATGTAGGCCCGACCGCCCCGGCCCACGATGTCGATGACCTCGTGCAGGAAGAGCTGATCTGCCATGCCGGGAGGATGATGGCACACTATCTGACGACCCGTCAGATCTCGTCAGGACCCGATGGACCTCTCCTTCACGCCAGATCAGGAGGCACTGCGCGACGCCGTGCAGCGGCTCTACACCAAGGAATCGCACGGCGAGCGGGTGCGCGAGCTCGAGGGGCAGGGGTTCGATCCGGCCCTGTGGGTTGCCGTGGTGGACATGGGCCTGCCGACGATGGCGCTGCCCGAGGAGCGGGGCGGCGCCGGCGCCTCGCTCACCGATCTGGCGGTGGCCGTCGAGGTGCACGGGGCGCACCTGGGGCTCGTCCCGCTCGTGGAGACGGCAGTCGCGGCGCGGTTGCTCGCTCGGCTCGATGGCGTGCCCGCGGAGACGGCCCTCACGAGGATCCTGAACCGGGATGCGGTGGCCCTCCGCCTCGCGTCTGGCGACACACCCACGCCCACCGCGTTCGCGGCCGTCGCCCAGAGCATCCTCGCCCTCGACGGCGATCACCTCGTCGCCATGACCGGACGCCGGGGCCCGCTGCGGGGCACGCTGGCGGGCCTGGCCATCGCCCCGGTCGGCCGCGATGGGGGCGACATCCTCGCCAGGGGTCGGGAGGCGCACACAGCCTGGGCGGTCGCACTCGACGAGTGGCGAGCCCTCACGGCCGTCGCCCAGGCAGGCCTCGCGCGCGCGTCTCTCGACCTCGGCGTTCGCTACGCGCTCGAGCGTCACCAGTTCGGCGTGCCCATCGGCAGCTTCCAGACGATCCAACACCGCTTCGCCGACCTCCACGAGCGCGTCGACGGCGCTCGCCTCCTCGCCTACGAGGCGGTGTGGGCGCTCGACGAGGGCGAGCCCAGCGGTCCCGCGCTCGCCGCGCAGGCGTCGTGGTACTGCGGCACCGTCGCCGACGAAGCTGCCGGCTTCAGCCTGCACGTGCACGGTGGGTATGGCTTCATGCTCGAGTACGACGTGCAGCTGCACGTTCGTCGGGCGAAGGCCACACGCCTGCTGCTCGGCGATCCCCGCCGAGAGCTGCAAGAGGTTGCCCGGCGCGTGTGGGGAGAACGGGAGCAGGCGAGCACGAGACGGACCTCGCCGTCCACGCGCGCCGGCATGGACTTCCGGTTCGACGCCGAGACCGAGGCCTTCCGCGATGAGGTGCGAGCGTTCATCGAGGAGCACCTCAGTGACGAGATCCGCGAACGCGCGGCAACGACGGGCACGATGCACGACTGGGGCTTCCACCGCGCCGTGTGCGAACGGGGGTATCTCGCGTCAGGGTGGCCCGTGGAGTTCGGCGGGCTCGGGCGCAGCGCGATCGACCAGACCCTGCTCATGCAGGAGCTCTACGCCGCAGGTGCGCCGATCGACGGCCTCAACATCGCGTCGATGGTCGGCGCCACCCTGCTCATGTGCGGCACCGAGGAGCAGAAGGCCAGCATCCTGCCGCGCATCCTCGCGGGCGAGGTGCTGTGCTGCCTCGGCTACAGCGAGCCCGACGCCGGCTCCGACGTGGCCGCGGTGGCCACGAGAGCGGTGCGCGACGGCGACCACTGGGTGATCGACGGCCAGAAGATGTTCACCACGATGGCCCACGAGGCGCAGTACGTCTTCCTGCTCACCCGCACCAACCTCGACGCGCCGAAGCACAAGGGACTCACGATGTTCCTCGTGCCGATGGACACACCGGGGATCGAGATCACCCCGATGCCCACGATGGGCGGCGAACGCACGAACATCACCTTCTACAGCGACGTGCACGTGCCGGACTCATGTCGCGTGGGCGAGGTGGACGCTGGGTGGTCGGTCATGCACGCGGCGCTCGTCTACGAGCGGAACTCTGCCAACTGGGGCGAGCCAGACCACCTCGTCGAGGCGATGGCAGCGTGGGCCGTGGAGACCGCACCCGACGGAGCACGACCCTTCGACGACCCGCTCGTGCGCGAGGCGCTCGCGCGCTGGAAGACGGAGCTCGAGGTCGGTCGCCTCCTGCTCTACCGCTCCGCGTGGTTGTCGTCGCGCGGTGAGATGCCGCAGGTCGAAGGGTCGATGGCGAAGCTCCACATCACCGAGGCCTTCGTCCGGGCGTCGGCGGATCTCCTCGACCTGCTCGGCGCGCGCGGGCTGGTGGCGCGCGGTGGGGCCGGAACCATGCTCGACGGCGTGGTCGAGCATGCGTTTCGTCACGCGGTCGTCACCACGATCTACGGCGG